>NZ_JBHUOR010000120.1:0-29657 GCF_042686175.1 Kurthia populi
CCGAAACGATGAACAACGGCTGACAAGCAGATAAAAAAGACATTCATGATTTGAATAAAATCGTGAATGTCTTTTCTTATTGACTAGGGTTTTGTCCCAGCCTCCTTTTTTACATTCGATCAAAGTGTAAGAAGCGTTTTCGCTGGAATTTCAGTAAGCCTTTATCCGATTCGATTAATTCACCATAGGTAAGGCCATTTACTTTGAATTCAATTCGTTTACCTTGTGCATGCTGAAAGGTAATATAGTAATCCATTGCCATAAAGGAATCACCACCGCCAAGTAACTCTGTACGCTTACTAACAATCTTTGCATGCGTCATTTCGATCTCTGCAGCGTTATTACGTTTATATTCATTAAATTCTTTAACTGCTACATATAGTATAAAACCTATCACAATAGTTGGTATAATGTAAAAAAATAAAAGCCCATCTGAAATATCCATGTTGAACACTCCTTTCTTTGCTATATGTCTATTATAAATAAATTTTGAAAAATTGCGATAATTTTACGAAAAAAAAGCCTAGAAATTTTCTAGGCTTAGTTAGAAATTAAAAATTATGCAGGATTTGCTTCAATTTCAATATGGATTTTGATGTCATCGCTAACTAAAACGCCGCCTGTTTCAAGTGCTGAGTTCCAGTTTAATCCAAAGTCTTTACGATTGATTTTACCGTCAGCTTCGAATGCTACAACTTCAACGCCCCATGGGTTTGTACCTTTACCATTGTATTCAGCATCGAATGTTACGGGTTTTGTGACACCACGAATTGATAAATCACCAGTAATTTTATATTCATCATCATCGACTTTTTTAATATCTGTCGCAACGAATTTCATTGTAGGATGTGTTTCTGCATCGAAGAAATCGGCAGAACGTAAGTGATTATCACGATCTTCGTTATTTGTATTAATTGATGCAATTTCAACTTCAAATTGAATGCTACCGCCAGATAAATCTTCTGGATTAATATCTAACTCTGAGTTGAAGCGATCAAAGTGACCTTTTACTTTTGAAATCATCATGTGTTTTGCTTGGAAACCAATTGAAGAGTGAGTTGGATCTACTACGTATTTTGCCATAACTAAAATTCCTCCTAATAAATGTTTTTATTGTGTTTAATTAACTTATTTACTTGCTGAACTCAGTATACAGTGATTTTATCTTAAATTCAAGAGTTATCAATTCAAAACATAAAATTATTTTGTTACACCAAAAATCATGTCGTGGCCATTAACGTCTTTCACAACCAACTTTTCCCCTTCGTCGGTAAATAAAACGTTTTCTTTTATTAAGTTTTGACGAAGCTCCTCTAGTTTCTCTAATGAAGATAGATGGAGTGAATAAGCCATTAGACCAGACGATGCAAGTGGAGGAAGGGGAGCGCCCACACCCATCCACGTATTCAAAGCGATGTGATGATGGTAGCCACCTGCTGAAATGAAATAAGCTGATTCATGGAAGTTTGTTTTGAAATCAAAGCCAAGTGCATCAAAATAAAGATGTTTTAATGAATCATCTAGTTTTGAGACATTTAAATGGATGTGACCAAGAATGGTGCCATCTGGGAAGCCAGTCCATGGGCGGCTTGGATCGTATAAATCTAAAATGGCTTGCACATCTACTGGCAATGTATCGGTTTCGATTGTGCCATCTTCATGAATCGTCCATTCATCATGTGGACGGTCATGGTAGATTTCAATGCCATTGCCTTCTGGGTCATCTAAATAAAATGCTTCTGAATAAAGGTGGTCGCCAGCGCCTGTAAAACGAATACCACGATTGGCGAGGTTGCCAATAACATGTCCAAGGTCTTCTTTGCTTTTTACTAAAATGGCAAAGTGGAAAAGACCTGTTGTACGTGGCGGACGCGGGATTGTGTTGTTTTCTTGGACTAAAATAAGCACAGGCTCATTGCTGCCAGCGCCAAATATGGCATGATCAGTAGTTTGTTCGATTAATTGAAAACCAAGTGATTGATAGAAAGCTGTTTGTTTTTGAATATCAAGCACGCGTAATTGTGTATAACCTAATTTCATTTGTGGATCTAATGTGAAACTCATCGTGAAATCTTCCTTTCAATACGAAAATATATAACTTACTTTATGTAACCTAATATATATTTATAACTTTATTACGTCAAGTAATTTAGTTACGAAAAGTTGAAAAGTTTTTTTAATGTATGTACAATAAGGGCACAAGGAGTGAAATAACATGGAACAACAAACAGGACTATGCCCTCGATTATCAAAAGCGATGGATTTAATTGGCAAACGCTGGGTTGGCCTTATTTTATATGAATTATTAGATGGACCTAAACGCTTTAATCAAATTGAGTCATCACTACCAATTAGTGGACGTTTGCTTTCAGAGCGTTTAAAAGAGCTTGAAAAAGAAGAAATGGTCGAACGCTGTGTCTATACAGAAGTACCGGTTCGCGTAGAATATAAATTGACAGACAAGGGTTATAGTATGAAAGGCGCAATCGCCGAAATCGAAAAATGGTCGAAAGAGTGGCTTTAATAGTAGAAAGCTTGTAAAATGTCTAATGAAGATTCATACTAAGTTGTGATGAACTTGAAGTAGAAAGGATTGGATTTTTCCATTATGAAAACGCAATGGGCAAAAGATTTAGCAAAAATCGTAGATCCAGCAAATGTTAAAATAGATGAACCATTAAATAAATACACAATGACAAAACTAGGTGGACCAGCTGATATTTTTGTTATGCCAGAAACGGAAGAACAGGCAAGCGCCGTTGTAAAATATGCACGCGCTCATAACATTCCTATTTTATTATTAGGCAATGGTTCAAATATGGTTGTTCGTGATGGTGGTGTACGTGGAATCGTTTTAAACTTTGCTAAATTAGACAAAGTAGAAGTGAATGGGACAGAAGTATATGCACAATCAGGTGCATTAATTAAAGAAGTATCAAAAATCGCCGCAGCGCATACATTAAGTGGCTTAGAGTTTTCTTGCGGCATCCCGGGTTCAATCGGTGGTGCAATGGCAATGAATGCGGGCGCTTATGACGGTGAAATTAATGATGTTATTAAAAGCTGTAAAGTATTAACAAAAGAAGGCGACATTTTAGAGCTTTCAAAAGAAGAGCTTAAATTGGGCTACCGTAAAAGTATTATCGCAGACGAAGGCTACTATGCACTATCTTCTCTATTTACCTTAGTAAAAGGTGCTCAAACAGCTATCGATGAAAAAATTGCTGATTTAACATTCAAACGTGAATCTCGTCAACCACTTGAATATCCATCAGCGGGCTCTGTATTCAAACGTCCTCCAGGTCACTTCGCAGGTAAATTAATCCAAGATAGTGGCCTTCAAGGTCGTGGTGTGGGCGGTGCAGAAGTGTCAACAAAACATGCAGGCTTTATTATTAATAAAACCGGTACAGCAACTGCAACAGACTATATCGAAACAATCCACATGGTACAACGTGTCGTGAAGGAAAAATTTGATATTGCGTTAGAAACAGAAGTTAAAATTGTTGGGGACGACTTACCAGCAACAGTGAAATAATGAATGTGAGGGCGCTCTTCTTTTTAGAGGGGCGTCTTTTTTTGGAGGTAAAGGATGAAATTTGTATCGTGGAATGTAAATGGGATTCGCGCTTGTTTGAAAAAAGGCTTTATGGATTATTTTCATGAAATGGATGCTGATTTTTTCTGCATTCAAGAATCAAAATGTCAGGCAGGACAAGTGGAGCTTGAGTTGCCAGGCTATGAACAGTACTGGAATTATGCGCTGCGTAAAGGATACTCAGGTACGGCAATTTTTACGAAGCATAAGCCGCTTCGTGTGAAATATGGTGTCGGTGATAAGGATACCGAAGAGGAAGGGCGCATTATTACGCTTGAATATGAGAATTTTTATATGGTGACGGTCTATACACCAAATTCAAAACGTGACTTAGCACGCCTACCATATCGTCTCGAGTGGGAAGATGAACTACGTGCGTATTTAGTTGAGTTAGACGCGAAAAAGCCTGTTATTTATTGCGGGGACTTGAATGTCGCGCATGAAGCGATTGATTTGAAAAATGCGAAGTCAAATATCGGCAATTCAGGATTTACGACAGAGGAACGTGGCAAAATGACGACACTGCTTGCGAGTGGCTTTACAGATTCATTCCGTGCACTACACCCAGATATGACGGACCGCTTCACCTGGTGGTCGTATATGAGTAAGGTACGTGAGCGTAATATCGGCTGGCGTATCGACTACTTTATCGTGTCCAATCGTTTAGCACCGGCTATTACCGAGGCAACAATGCATGATCAACAACTTGGCAGTGACCATTGCCCGGTTGTCTTAGAACTTGATTATGCGTAATTACGGTTTTGTCGCAGGCGGGGCAGTCATTGGCGTATTGCTACGGTATGGGTGTATGCTCATCGTGAGCGAGGCACTCGTGTTATGGATTGTGAATATTGCGGGGAGTCTTGGGATGGGTATGTTATATGCTTATTTTGAACGTTTTCCAAATACACAGCTTAAATTGTTACTTACGACTGGCTTACTCGGCTCCTTTACGACGTTTTCAGCATTTTCTGCAGAATGGCTTCGGTACATGCTACAAAGTCCATTGCAGGCACTCGCTTATGCATTTGGCATGACCATTTGCTGTGTAGTCGCAGCTTTTAGTGGTGATTGGTTAGTGAAACGGGGTGAGCGCGCATGATGATGCTCGCTGTAGCAGTTGGTGGTGCACTAGGCGCAGTTGTACGTTATGCACTGATTCAATGGCTTGAAAAAAGGGCACAGCCTTTTTATATGGCGACATTCATCGTTAATAGTGTTGGTTCGTTTTTGATGGGTATGGCGCTGCATTTATTTCAGTCATCCGTTATGCTTGCACTTTTTGTAACGGGCTTCTTAGGTGCACTAACGACGTTTTCAACGTTTGCCTTTGATACGGTCCGTTTACTAAAAATAAATCGACATAAGGCCATTATTTATATGCTACTTACATTGATAGTTGGCTTTGGTTGCATCGTGCTAGGGTATAAAATAAGATGAAGAAAGAAAAAAGCGTTTTAAAAGGTCCATCTTTTAAAGCGCTTTTATTATAATGAAGATAACTTAATTAATTATAGAAGGTGTTTATATGCGACTAAAAGAATGGACAATCGAAGAACAAGAACCACTGATTCACTTTTTAACGAAAAATGAATGGCCTTATCACGTACAATCTCACCCTGGTCGTGAATTAATTGAACGTACAATTGAAGAGGGTGGCTATGAGTCTGATGATGTAAAAACATTTTGGATTGAAAATGACGAAGGGCAAAAAGTCGGCATGGCGCAAATTTATGATTTGCAAGATGAGATTCCGGTTTTTGATTTACGAATCGCCGAGCAATGGCGTGGTTTAGGTTACGGGAAGCAGGCTTTAATGCTTGTGACAGAATTTATTTTTAGCTTGCCTGAGAAGAAAATTCGCTTAGAGGGACATACGCGCCAAGATAATGTACCAATGCGTAAAACATTTGAGAGTGTGGGTTTTGTGAAAGAAGCGCATTTCCGTGATGCCTGGTATATGCCAAAGGAAGATGCCTATTATGATGCCGTTACATACGGGATTACACGAGAGGATTTCTTTGGTAATAAAACAACACCTGTATCGTGGAATGACGAGCCGGTAGAATTCGATTATAAAAAATATTGGGACTTCCCATCACAATTTGAGACGGAGCGTTTAATTGTGCGTATGCCACGTGAAGAAGATACAGAAGTTGTCTATGATGCGATTTTACGTTCAGTTGGAAAACTAAAAATGTTCATGTCCTGGGCGCAAAAGAAGCCGACACATGAAAATGTAAAGGAAAGTATTCGTAAAGCCATTGCACGCTTTATGAACCGCGAGGAACTACGCTTCCATTTATTTTTGAAAGACACAGGTGAATTTGTGGGCGTTTTAGGCTTGCAGCATATTGATTGGACGATTCCAAAATTTGAAATCGGCTATTGGATTGATGAGCGCTGGAGTGGTAGAGGCTATATGACGGAGGCTGTGCATAGTATGACGTTATTTGCATTTGAAGATTTAGGTGCCAATCGTCTTGAAATTCGTTGTGATCGCGATAATATTCGTAGTCGTGCGATTGCAGAAAAAAATCATTTTGAACTAGAGGGCATCTTGAAGCAGGATTCTCGTAATGCAAATACGCATCAATTACGTGATACATGTGTGTATGCTAAAATCAGCTTAATTTAGCAGGGGGAATTTTTGTGGAGCAAACTGTTCCGTTAGTGAATGTGACAGAAGAAATTGTAAGGGGCACTGTACGCTTCTTACTAAACGGTCCGGAGTATCCAATGTATTGCAGTTGTGCAAAATGTGAGGCGAAAATATCGGCCATTGCATTAAATCATTTACAAAGTCATTATGTGGTAACCGCTGAGGACCGCGACCGCGCATTTGAATATCTTAGACAACAAGCGCAACTTGCGGAGTTAAATAGACAAGTTATTCACGCGATACACATAATTGGTCAAAATACGCACAAAAGCGAGTAACCCCTGAAACTTCCTTACGTTTTCATGTTAAGTGTAGTAAAATGGGAAGATAACTACTGGAAAGAGAGGGAATGTAGATGCCGACACCGAGTATGGAAGATCACATCGAACAAATCTATTTACTTATTGATCAGAAAGGTTACGCACGGGTATCAGACATCGCAGAAGCGTTGTCCGTTCTTCCTTCTTCCGTTACTAAAATGGTTCAAAAACTTGATAAAGATGGTTATTTAATATACGAACGTTACCGAGGACTTTCACTAACACCTAAGGGTAAAAAGTTAGGGAAACGTCTTGTTGAAAGACATAGTTTATTGGAGCAGTTTTTGCGACTCATTGGCGTCGATGAGAACTTGATTTACAACGATGTTGAAGGCATAGAGCACCACCTTAGCTGGAACTCCATAGACCGTATCGCAGACCTAATACAAGTACTGGAAGAGAATCCTAAGTTTGTACAAAAGATTGCTGCACTGAAAGATTTAGAGCATCACATTGAATAGTACGCGTCATAAAGTGAGAGGAGTTTTAACATGACTGAATTACAATCAGGAGATGTGGTAACACTTGTTGTTAAAGAAAAGTTAGCATCTCAATATGTATTAACAAACGATGAAGTGGATGTACCACTAAATGCATCGGAAGTGCTTGAGGAATTAAACGAGCATGATAAAGTAAAAGTATTTTTATACGCAGACCGTCGCGGCGATTTAGCAGCGACTACTGCCATTCCAACAATTACAAAAGACACATTTGGTTGGGCGCGCGTTATGCGTATGTCTCGTCATGATGGTGCTGTTGTAGATATTGGTACATCACGCGAAGTCGTAGTACCAGCAGAAGATTTACCACAAATTGAAGATGTATGGCCAGAAGTTGGCGACCATCTTTACATTACATTACGTGTCGATTATAACGGCAATTTATTTGGCCGTTTAGTGACAGAGGAACGTGTTATGGAACAATTTGAGGATGGCGAAGAAGAGCTGTTTAACCAAAATATTATTGCGCGCCCATACCGTCTATTACCAATCGGGACATTTTTACTTGGCGTCGATAAACCATACCGTATTTTTGTACACGAAACAGAACGTGATGCAGAGCCACGTCTAGGACAAGATGTTAGTGTACGTATTATCGAAGTAAAAGAAGACGGCACATTAAATGCCTCTATGAAACCACGTGTCTATGAACGTTTAACAGAGGATGCAGAACAAATCTTTAAATACCTTGAAGAGGTTGGCGGTCAAATGCCATTTAGTGATAAATCATCACCAGATGAAATTAAAGATATGTTTAACATTTCAAAAGGTTCATTTAAACGTGCATTAGGTACGTTAATGAAAGCCGGTCGTATCGAGCAAGTGGATGGCTGGACAAAAATTAAACACTAATTAAACATCAATTTAAAAAGGACGAAAAAGAAAGTATGAAACTTTTTCGTCCTTTTTTGCGTATTATAATCAAAATAGTTATTTAAGGGAGAGAAAAAACGATGAAAAAACGAGCTTATGCCATCATTGCAGCATTATGCCTAACGACAGCCGCAGTCGGCGCCACAGCCGTTACGATGACAAGTTTTACTCAATCAGCTTCAGCAGAAGTGGTAAATGAAAAATTAGGCGATCCAATCGTAGTGTACGGTGGATCTTTATCTGATAGCGAAAAAGAAACAGTGAAAAAAGATTTAGGTGTATCTGGTACGGTAAAAGAAGTAACGGTAACAGGTAGCGATATTGCGAAATATATTCAAAATGGTAATTCTTCAGCCCGTCTATATTCTTCAGCGAAAATTACCCCAGAGGATGCAGGCTATGGCATTGTGGTCGAAATTAAAACACCACAAAACATTACGCAAGTAACATCGGATATGTATTCCAATGCGATGTTAACAGCAGGGATTAGTGACGCGAAGGTAGAAGTAGCAGCACCAAAAGCCGTTACAGGTCACTCGGCACTTGCAGGCGTCTACAAAGCATATGAAGCAACAACTGGTGAAAAACTGGACACAGAGCGTACCGATGTGGCAAACCAAGAGTTAGACGTAGCGACAACATTAGCGGATAAAGCAGGGGTCGACCAAGATAAGGTTAGCCAGTTATTAACGGAAATCAAACAGCAAATTGCTGAGCAAAAGCCAGCGACAAAAGAAGATGTAGCAAAAATTGTGGATGACAAACTACAAAGCTTACAAATCAATTTAAGTGATGAGGACCGCCAGCTACTTGTTGATTTGATGAATAAAATTAGTAATCTAGACATTAACTTCGGTCAGTGGTCGGATCAATTAAATGATTTAGGAAATAAATTAACCGATTCAATTAATAACTTAAAAGATAGCGTCAATGAAAATACAGGTTTCTGGGATAAAGTCGTACAATGGTTCAAAAACTTATTTGGCATTGGTGACGATTCGAACGATAGCGAAACAAATCAATAAACTAAAAAGACTGAGCTGACGAGGCTTAGTCTTTTTTATTATTAAAAAAATGCGTTTATCATTGCAAAATAAAATATATGTGCTATTATATGACTATAAAGAATCTTGAATTCAAGATAACAAAAGGAGCGGATTAACATGACAGTAAACGTATCAGGAATTCACCACGTATCAGCAATTACAGCACAAATTGAACGCAATCATCATTTCTTTACACAAATTTTAGGTTTACGTCTTGTGAAAAAAACAGTCAATCAAGATAACACATCATCTTATCATTTATTTTATGCCGATGCAGTTGGCACACCAGGAACAGATATGACCTACTTTGATATTCCAGGAATGGGCCGTACATTACCGGGTGTCTCAAGTATTAACTCAACAGCTTTCCGTGTGAAATCAGAGGAAGCATTAACTTATTGGGTAAAACGTTTTGATGAGTACAATATTACACATGGTGACATTACAGAACGCTTTGGTCGGAAAGTATTGCCATTTCAGGATTTTGAGGATGCACGTTTCTTACTTGTAGTCGATGACGGGAAAGGTATTCCTTATGGTACACCTTGGACAAAAACAGATGTACCAGAACAATTTGCATTAGTTGGATTAGGCGGTGTGACATTAACACTCGCAAACCCAGCTGCTACTGAAAACGTATTGACACAGCTATATGGCTTTGAAAAAGTAGGCACATATCCATCACCAGTAGCAGGTCAGCCAGATATTGTTGTCTATTCATCAGGTGAGGGCGGCCCTGCAGGAGAAGTGCATATTGAAGAACGTCATGATTTACCGATTGAACGTCATGGTCGCGGCAGTGTGCACCATGTAGCATTTCGTGTGAAATCTGTTGAAGAATACGAAGCCATGGTCGCACAGTATGAGGCGCTTGGCCTTCACACTTCAGGAAAAATCGACCGCTTCTACTTCAAAGCTGTATATTACCGCGATCCAAATGGCATTTTATTTGAAGTATCAACAGATGAACCGGGCTTCTCTTCTGATGAACCAGTAGAACATATGGGTGAAGAACTTGCATTGCCTCCATTTTTAGAAGAACATCGTGAATCAATTGAAGCAACGCTACATCCATTAGCACTCGAAGAATAGTTAGCAACAGCTAATTTGGAAAATATATGCTACAATGACGGTAATTTAGTAGAAGGAGTGAATGAGCATGGAATTTGAATTAACAAATCGTGGTGGCGAGGAATACGCTTTTCAACATAAAGAAGGAGAGCGTATAGACGCAGAGATTAGTTGGACACAACTTGGAGATGTGATGGTAGTTGATCATACATTCGTCGACGATTCACTTCGAGGACAGGGTATTGCCAAACAATTATTAAATCGCGCCGCAGATTATGCACGTGAAAAAAATTATAAAATCGAAGCAGTGTGCTCTTATGTCGTCGCTGCCTTTGACAAATCTACAGATTACGATGATATTAAAGCATTATAATTGTGACAAACTATCGAGACTTGCGCATGCTAGTCTCGTTTTTTTTATTTGATGAAAAGGGTATAGAAAAGGGAAGGGCGAATACAGTCTACGAACGAAGATTGGTTAAGTGTTGTGAACAGGACGTTTGCGCATGTAGCTTGATTTTCTTAGATAACCAATTCGGTGCACCGGCATATGTAGAAAGGGTGGGAACCTATGAACCGAACGATTGAAAAAGTACTGGCGATGATTGCCTCGATTTTAAATGTCTTTGGTATTGCTGGTACTGGTGTCTTTATGTTTAGTATCGATAATCTTTTTAAAACGGAAAGTTTACAGCAACAAATTATTGAAGATGTACAACAAAGTACAGGAACAAAGCTGACATTAACAGATTTACAAGATCTTTCGCAGGTGTTTGGTTCGATTGGTTGGTTCGTCATTATTGTATTAATCATCAGTTTAATTATCGGCACAGCGGGCATGATTAAGTTGCATAGTGATACGAAGCTAGCGGGTATCTTATTTATTGGTGCAGGTATTTTTGCTTGTCTCATTTCTGTACCGTCTATTTTATTTTATATCGCAGCAATTCTTTGTTTTACACGTAAAAAAGCGCAGCCACAAGAATCACCAGTCGGCAAAAAAACACCGCACCAAATCTCAAATAATCAAGAACACATTAAATAACACAAAAAATAGGATAAAACACGTCATTTTCCTTTTTTAGCGTTCGCAACGAAAAACCGGAACCGCCACTGCGCGATTCCGGTTTTTCTTATGCTTCTAGGAACGGTTGTTTTTACACATATCGTATGTCCCAGTCTCTTTTAATCTCTTAATTAAAAAATTTACCGCTAATAATATTACTAATAACTTCCTTTACCTTAGGTGGCACACTGTTTAGGTCATCATGTTTTTTATAAATAACAAGATGCTGAATCATCGCAATTAATGCGCCAATCATGCCGACTTGCATAAGGGTCATATCGAGCTTAGGAAAGTGGCCTGTTTTTATACGTTTTTGCACCTCAATATCAGCGGGGGTTTCTTTATGAAATGTGGCGAGGTAGGTTTCTGATAGCTCGGGATATTTTACGGATTCACCGAATAAAATCATATATTGCGGCAAGTTTTTTTCGACCTTTTCTAAAAATAATGCCGTCCAACATTGTACTAATTCATTATTTGTTAATGTAGAGTAATCAGATGTGTCCTCGACAAAATGAGTTGGCTGGACAGAAGCGGTTAATAAATCTCGTTTACTTTTATAGTATTTATACATTGCAGCCTCTGAAATGGAGGCACCACGAGCAATCTCAGCTGTAGAAGTCGCATCGAAGCCCTTTTTATAAAATAGTTCGCGCGCAACGTCTAAAATACGTTGTTTTGTTAAATCGCCCTTAGTTGGCATGTTCTACACTCCGTTTCATTTGGTCAGTTGTGACATTATCGTAGCACAAAAATGTTGTGTATAAAATAAAGATTTACAGTAAGAGTATGGATTACTTTCAGTAGTTCAGGGGTATTTGTTAACTATAGAACTTTACGGGAGGCTTTTACTATGGCGAATAAAAAAAATACACTTCTCATTGCAGGGCTTGCAGCAGGTGCTTATGCTTATTTACGTAAGCAAGAAAATCGTGATAAAGCAGTAGCAGCATTTAACAGCACGAAAGACAAAGTGGGTGAATTTGTTACACAGCAAAAGCAAAATATGGACAGTAAACGAGGGGCAGATCCAGAGACTGGTGACCATACAATCATTCCAGACCGCGATACATCTTACTATATCGAAGAGAAGGAAATGGTTGATGAGGGCGCTTTAACAACGGTACAATATTTTAATGAAGAAAAGCAGGGAGAAGTTGACGAACAAGACAATTTGGCTTACTTTATTGAAGATAAAGAGATGGTAGATGAAGGTGCATTAACGAAAGTAGGCTATGAAAATGCAGATGCACAGGCCTTTGATGATAGTGAAAAAGAAAAGCAAAATTCGACTTCTTATCATAATGAAGACCGCGATATGATTTCAGAAGGTGCCGGTACAACGGTACACTATTATAACGAAAAACAAGATGCTGATTCGAAAAAGAACGGATAAGAAAAGAGACTGGGACAAAACACGTCATTTTCCTTTTTTAGCGTTCGCAACGAAAAACCGGAACCGCGCTACCGCGCGATTCCGGTTTTTCTTATGCTCATAAGAGAGGTTGTTACACGTACGTCAAAGCCTCTTTTTGGTGCGAACTAAGGTAGCATTGTACCATGTTCTGCAAGATTATTATGGAATGAGAAAGCTTTTGTCAGCATATGAGGTGTTTGACCACCAACAGTTGCTTTTGCTTCTTCAAAATAGTTACGAAGTGCTTCTTTATACATTGGGTGGGCACAGTTTTCAATAATTAATGCAGCGCGTTCACGAGGAGTTAAGCCACGTAAATCAGCGATCCCTTGTTCTGTAACTACAACATCAACATCATGTTCAGTATGGTCAACATGTGAAACCATTGGAACGATTGAAGAAATTTTACCGTCTTTTGCGACAGATTTTGTCACGAAGATTGATAAGCGACCAGCACGTGCGAAGTCACCAGAACCACCGATACCATTCATCATTTTGCTGCCGGATACATGTGTAGAGTTTACATTACCGTAAATGTCGAATTCTAGCGCTGTATTCATGCAAATAAGACCTAAACGACGGATGACTTCAGGGCTGTTTGAGATATCTTGTGGACGTAAAACAAGTTTATCTGCATATTCTTTAATACGTGGAAGAACGGCATCCATTTTTTCACGAGATAATGTGAATGAACAGCAAGAAGCCGATTTCACTTTACCAGCGTCGATTAATTCAAATACCGCATCTTGTAGTACTTCAGAATAAACTTCAAGCTCTTCAAATTCAGAATCAACCATACCAGCAAGTACAGCATTTGCTACTGAACCGATACCTGATTGAAGTGGCGCAAGTGTATTTGTTAGGCGACCTTCTTTAATTTCTTTACGGAAGAAATCAAGTAAGTGATTCGCCATTTGTTGTGTTTCAGCATCTGGAGGCACGATGTTAGAAGGAGAATCTTCTTGTTCAGTGACAACGATGGCGACAACTTTATTCATGTCGAGTTTAATACCTTTAGCACCAACGCGGTCATTTGCATGCATGATTGGGATTGGGCCACGTTCACCTTGTTTTTCAGGAACATAGATATCGTGTAAGCCTTCTAATTCAGCAGGAGCAGCGACATTTAATTCGATGATTACTTTATCAGCTGATTCTACATAAATAGGAGAGTTACCGACAGATGATGTAGGGATTAAGTAGCCATCTTCTGTAATTGCAGTCGCTTCGATAATTGCGACATTAATTTTCATCGCACCTTGACGAAGGTATTCTGATGTTACAGATAAATGTTGGTCGATAAAACCAACGTCACCTTTGTTGATGTGACCACGCATTGTGCGGTCTACTTGGAAAGGTAAACGTTTGCGAACGATACCAGCGTCTGACATAAGTGCATCGGTATCAAAACCAAGGGAAGCACCTGTGTAGACATCTACTTTAAAATCTTCTAGTCCTTTTGCGCGTTCTACAAGAGCGTGCGGTACAAATTTAGCGTCACCTGCGCGAGTAAATCCGCTTAAACCAAGTGTATCGCCATTGTTGATTAATGCTGCAGCGGCATCAGCAGACATTACTTTGTCTTGTAAGCCGGTGAAGCGTAATCTTTCTTCGACTGTGCTAGTCATAAAAATTGCCTTCTTTCTTTATTATAAAAATACTCATGAAAAGGGCGCTTTTCGTTTCCGAAAATAACATCGCCCTCATTATAGTAAATTTTATCACCAAATTGTCACAAATTCTTTTTATGATGTATGAAAGGGATGAATTGTTAGCTATTAGAGAAAATTAAAGTTTATTGTAGCAAGCTCCATATTATTGTGATATATAAAAAAACGTGCGTTATGCAGAAGCATAACGCACGTTAGCTAGATTCTTAGAAACCTAATGAACGACGGAAGTAGCTAGCGTAGCGTTGGCTAACAGGAATGCGCGTGCCGTCTTTCATGATTAATAAGAATGTTGAGTGTGAATCTGGTTGAATTTCATCGATGTAGTCAATGTTAACGATGTAAGAACGGTGACAACGAATGAATGTGTCAGGCGATAAGAAAAGTTCTAAGTCGCTTAAGTTTAAGCGGTGGTACCCTTCTTTTTTCATCGTTTTTACAAATGTTTTACGAAGTTGTGTTTCTAAGTAAATCACTTCATTGTGTTTTACTGGGTACCAGCAATCATCGATTTTAATTGTGATGTAGTTTGTTAAGAATGGAGATGGCTTTTGAGGGAAGATAGCTGTGATAGCACCCTTCGTTTCGCCTTCCTCTAACAATGGAATACTCATACCATAGTATGGTACACCAAATACATCTGGTTCGATAAATGAGTTAATTTTTTGGCCGTAATCAAGGGCTTTGTGTGTTGCTGAGCCTTCAGGGATCTCGTCACCAGGCTTAATCTTTAAGTCGATTTTTTTGCTTGGTTGATAATATAAATACTTTTCTGTATCCGAGATTACAATAGAAGTATTATCCGGGAAAAATTCTTTAATGACCTCTATTAATTCTTCAATTGATTTGGGATCCATCCATTCATACCTCGTTTCTTCCGATATCTTAAATTCATTTCATCCTGTCATAACATTTTACTATAGTTTGTTTCCAAAATTAAGTACTAAAAATAAATTCTCTACAATTAGGGTCAAAAATAATGCTTTTAAGCAGAAAATTTGCCACTTAGAATGATTGTAAACGCTTATGTTTTACGTGTGAAGCAATATGTCTTGAAAATAATAAAAATATCTTCTCAGCGTATTAAATAAAATGAAGCAAAATGCTTTCACATCGTAACAAAAAAATGATATTTTGTCGACTTATGTAGAATGGACTATAACTTTTATTATAAATAATAAAAATTGCATAATTTTTTTCAAAATTGCCTTTTCCTTTACTGCATAATATTGTATAATTTTTATAAAAATCACTCAATTACTTTGTAAATTATTTAAGTATAACGACCTAAACGGCGGATTTGTAAAAAAATTAGGTTGTAGCTATTCGTGCATGAATTGATACTAATGTCATTGATTGATTGTTTTGGGTTATTACAAAATGCATATTTATCAGAAAGATGGGGATTCTATATGTTACAACATCAATATTCTATCTCAGAAGCAATCTCAAAGCGTTATTTCCAAGAAATAGAGACAATGAACCGCTATGATGGTATTGAAACGTTTTATGAAATTGAAGCACAGCTTATAAGAGAAATTTATCAATTAGAAACAGAAGCTGCAAAAGAATCATTACGTGCGCTAATTGATTTATTATCAGAACGTTCTGGAAAGCATTTTTTCCGAGCTGTTCGTCATTATTTTATCGTGCTGTCATCCGTTGTTACACGCAAATTAATCGACAATCAAGCACCACTGAAAAAAGCGTTTGCTTTTAATTCAGCATGTGTACAAATGGTCGATGAACGCATGAATGATGCAGAATTTTTACAATTCGCAGATGATTTAGTGGAGTTTTATATTTATGTGATTTCAGAACGTAAACAGCCTTCTTACAAGCATCAAACGGTGAATCGCGTCATTATGTTTATCGATGATGAGGTCGAAACCGATTTATCAGTAGAAGATATTGCGCTGCATTTCTCAATTAGTACAAGTCATTTATCACGTATTTTTAAAGAACATGTGGGGATTACATTAGTTGAATACTTAAATGTACGTCGTGTTGAGGAATCTCAATATTACTTACGTCATACAGCGAAGAGCATTTCAAATATCTCAGAGCAATTCCATTTCTGTAACCAAAGTTACTATACGAGAATATTTAAAAAATACGTTGGTTTGACGCCAAAACATTTCCGCGATCAGCCAGATCATGAATATTTCCGATTCCAATTGCCAGAACGTTTAGTGTAATTTACAAATATTCGAAAAATCGTTCTTCTTTAATTTGATATGTAATAGAGAAATACGGTATACTTCACTATAGTTTAAAATAATGATGTAGGTGAAAAAATAGTGAAGAAGAAAATAGGCTTACTTTCAATGCTGGGCCTTGCACCGTTCATTTTAGCTGGATGTGAGTCGGTTAAAAATGGTGAAGGCTTTTTCTATAGCACATTTGTAAAACCTATGGAATTCCTGCTAGATTTCTTTGGTAATACATTATTCGATGGTGGCTATGGTGGCGCAATTATTATCATCACAGTATTAATTCGTTTAATCTTAATGCCGTTCATGCTGAAAACGTATAAAAACCAACAAGGCATGAAAATGAAAATGGATAAGCTTCGTCCAGAAATGGAAGAAATCCAAAAGAAATTAAAAGCAGCGTCTTCTAAGGAAGAACAAATGGCGCTACAACAAGAGATGATGGGACTTTATAAAAAATATGATGTCAATCCGCTAAATATGGGTTGCCTTCCTATGATTATTCAAATGCCAATCATCATGGGCTTGTACTATGCAATTCTGTATTCAGAAGAAGTACATGCACATAAATTCTTATGGTTCGAGCTTGGTGAGCCAGATATTATCATGACATTAATTGCCGGTGCGATTTACTACTGGCAATCAAGAGTTTCGATGGCAAATATGCCAACGCAACAACAAGCACAAATGAAAATCATGATGTATATCTCACCAATCATGATCATGGTGATTTCATTCTCAAGTATGGGTGCATTACCACTTTATTGGTCAGTCTCTGGTTTATTATTAGTCGGTCAAACATATCTTGGTCGTATTTTATATCCACCACTAGACGAACATGGTAATCCAATCAAAAAAGAGAAAAAATCAAAAGGTGCCGCAGAAGCAGTTGTTGCTGAACAGCCACAAGAAAAGCGTAAATTAACGCCTGCAGAACGCGCAGCGAAAGCACAAAACAAAAAGAAAAAATAATGTATAATTAAGTCAGAGTGTCTAGATGCTCTGACTTATTTTTTTGAGGAGGTGGAGGGAGCTCGTGAATATTCAACGTATTACAGGTATTGTGACGGCGATAGCGAGTGTATTAGCTGTCTGGTTTTTATTTAAACAGCAATATGCCATTGCAGTTGTTTTAATATCGTTCACGTTCACATTAACCAATGCATTACGTGCAAAAGATATGAAAGCAAAAGGATATGTGAAAGAGTCAAAAGTGATGCGCACAATATCTATTTTCTTTGGTATTTTAACCGTCGCAGCAATCGTGTCTCTATTCATTTAATATAGTTTAAAGTCAGGGGAGAGCAATATGAAAAAATCATTTATTCGATTCCCAATGATTACATTAGCGGCAAGTGCACTGCTTCTTGCAGCTTGTGGAAATGATGCGGAAGAGAAAAAAACGACAGAATCAGAACAAACAACAACTGAAAAAACGACTGAGGATAACACAGCGACGGAAAAGCCAGTAGAAGAAAAGTCTGCAAAAGAGGAAGTGGAACGTGATGCAGGTGGCTATATTATTGACCAAGAGCCCGCAACAGAGGTGAAAAAGGTGGATGGTGTGGTTATTGCGAATAAACGATTCCCAATGCCAGGTGACTATGCACCAGGTGAAAGTGCGGATGCACGTGCGGCGTTTAATGAATTAAACAAAGCGGCACAACAAGCAGGCTATACATTTAATGCATTTAGCACGTATCGTTCATACGACCGCCAAACAGAGCTTTACAATAACTATGTCGCAAAAGATGGCCAAGAAGCAGCAGACCGCTACAGTGCACGTCCAGGCTTCTCGGAGCATCAAACGGGATTAGCATTTGATATTGGTGAAACAAGTAACCCAAATGACTATGCATCGAATCGTTTTGGTAAAACAGAAGCCGGAAAATGGCTTGCTGAACATGCACATGATTATGGTTTTATTATGCGCTACCCTGATGGAAAAGAAGAAATAACAGGTTATATGTATGAATCGTGGCATTTCCGCTATGTTGGAAAAGACATTGCCACTGAAATTTATAATAATGATTCAACACTTGAAGAATACTTAGGTGTTGAAGGGTAAATGGAAAAAGCTGTCGCATGAGGACAGCTTTTTTTCATAGTGGGGTATAGAGAAATGGGAGGCGAAACAATGAAGAATTGGGTAAAAGCAGTAGGCTGTACAGCGCTTATAATCGGACTACTAGGGACTACGATGACGGATACAGTTGTGGCGAAAAGTGATTATATTGCTGGACAAAAGCTACCGAAAAAGCCAACAATAATCGATGGCATTATTTTAGTGAATAAGGAAACACCACTGCCATCAAGCTATGCGCCGGGTGAAAGTGACAAAGCACGTGCCGCCTATACACGCTGGAATAAGGCGGCGAAAAAGGCGGGATATCGCTTCGAGGCGTTTAGCACATATCGCTCATATGCACGTCAAAAAACGTTGTATAACAACTATGTCGCGAAAGATGGACGTAAGGCAGCAGATCGCTATAGCGCACGTCCAGGCTTTTCAGAGCATCAAACGGGTCTAGCCTTTGATATTGGCGAAACGAAGCGCCCATCTGAATATGCGTCGACACGCTTTGGTGAACGCGCAGCAGGCAAGTGGGCCGCGAAGACCGCGCACCGTTATGGCTTTATTATGCGTTATCCAAAGGGGAAAGAAAAAGTAACCGGTTATATGTATGAGCCATGGCATTTCCGTTATGTTGGTAAAACCGCAGCGACCAAGATATATAAAGAAAAACTGACATTAGAAGCGTATTTAAAAGCAAAATAATAAATAAAAGAAGGCATTGCGTCACAACGCGCAATGCCTTCTTTTTATAAAATCGGTGAAAGGAGTCGTGAAATCGATTCTTTCATTTTAATGACACGCGAACGTTCCTCATAAATTTTAGGCGTTAGTTCATGCGAATACAGCATATCACGCTCAAACAATTCAGCGAGTTGATGCGAGACATTACGATCGTAAATAAATGCATTGACCTCAAAATTTAATTTGAAGCTACGTGAATCGATATTTGCTGTACCGACAGTAGAAGCCTCATCATCGATAACAATCATTTTCGCATGCAAGAAGCCGTTATCATAAATATAGATTCGAGCGCCTGCTTGGATAAGTTCGCCTACATAGGAATAGGTCGCCCAGTACACAAACATATGGTCAGGCTTGTTTGGAATCATAATACGCACATCGATGCCTGAAAGACAGGCGATACGCACGGCATCCATAAAGCTATCATCTGGAATGAAATACGGCGTTTGGATATAGATATACTTTTTCGCCATATTAATGAGCTTTAAATAACCGTTTTTAATTTGCTCCCAGTCGGAATCAGGTCCACTTGAGACAATCTGTAATCCGACCTCACCCTTACGTGAAATAATCGGGAAGAAATGGTCCTCATATTGCAGGTCTTTTCGGTCAGATGCTTGATTCCAATCGAGTAAAAAGCGTGTTTGTAGCGGATGCACCGAGCTTCCCTCAAGTCGTAAATGCGTATCACGCCAGTAGCCAAATTTTTTATCTAACCCTAAATATTCGTCTCCAATATTAAAGCCACCAATATAGCCAATGCGCCCATCAATAATGACAAGCTTTCGGTGATTACGATAATTCATTCGTGGATTGATAAGTGGCAAAATGGACGGGAAAAATACTTCGACCTCACCACCAGCATTTAATAATTGCTTGAAGTGGCGCTTATGTACGCCGCGCGAACCCATTTCATCATAAAGTAAACGTACCTTCACACCGCGCTTCGCCTGTTTAACAAGTGCATCTAAAATGCGATTGCCGAGATGATCCAAACGGAAAATGTAATACTGGATATGAATATTCGTTTTTGCGGCTAAAATATCTTGAAGTAACGTTTCGAATTTTTCGTGTCCATCATCGAAAATATCGACTTTATTATCTTGCGTAAGCACGGCGTGATTATTAATTAAATGCATATAAATTAAATCACGAAATGGTTCAGAATCATTTAGACGATACTCAAAAGTATTGTTTTTAATGGCCTCGATTTGATAATCAACGAGTGAGTCGATGCCAATCTTTTTACGACCTTCCCAGCGGAATAAGTGCTTCTGACGTAATCGTCTCCCAAATAAAAGATAAATAATAAAGCCGCCAACAGGGAAGAAGAATAATACGAGTATCCACGCCCAAGTAGATGTAGGCTCACGTCGTTCTAGGAAAATAATCGTTGCGGCAAAAATAAAGTTAATAAATAAAGTTACACCTATAATTGAGAACGGAATATAAGTGAAATCAAGTAATTGACTGAGCAACGGGAACCCCTCCTTTATAAAAAATAGCCACTTTCTAGTATATCGTATTCATGAAATAGCACACAGTGAAAAAATAATCGCGTCTGATAAAACCTACTTGACTTATAGGATTTATGATATTAATATAAGCATTGTCATTATTAAGTGTTACGAAAATAATTAAGTCATATGGAGGAATAAACACATGGATACAGTATGGATTATTGTGAACATGGTCGTGATGTTTGTTTTATTAATACTTTTATTTAAAATGAACAAAAAGCACGTATCATTTTCTAAACGTGTATTCGCCGGTTTAGGTTTAGGGATTCTATTTGGATTAGCTCTACACTTTATTTACGGCGTTGATTCAACAATTACAGCCACTACTACGGACTGGTTCGGTATTATCGGCTCAGGTTACGTTAAATTATTACAAATGGTTGCGATGCCACTTGTCTTCATCTCAATTGTTGCTGCTTTTACAAAAGTAGTAGCAGGGAAAAGCTTTGGTAAATATGCCGCAATTATTTTAGCCGTACTTGTAGGGACGACAGCAGTTGCCGCTTCAGTAGGGATTGCTTCGGCATTATCATTTAACTTAGATGGCTCATCATTAGTTAGTGGGGATGCAGAGCAAGCACGTGGTCAAGAAATCACAGCGAAATCAGAAGAAATGGGCGATAAATCATTACCTCAACAAATCTTAGAATTTATTCCAGCGAATCCATTCTTAGATTTAACAGGCGCTCGTCCATCATCAACTATTGCGGTCGTTATTTTCGCCGTATTTGTCGGCTTTGCTTACTTAGGTCTTGTACGTAAAGACGAAGAGCATGCCACATATATTAAAAAAGCAGTCGATACGATTTACGCATTAGTAATGCGTATCGTTACATTAGTTTTACGTTTAACACCATTCGGTATTTTAGCAATTATGACAAATACCGTCGCAACATCTGACTTTAATGCCATTTACAATATGGGTAAATTCGTCATTGCATCGTATGTCGCATTAATCACGATGTTCATTATTCACCTTATTATCATTTCCCTAACAGGTATGAGCCCAATCACATATGTGAAAAAAGTAGCGCCAACGTTACTATTCGCGTTCACATCTCGTTCAAGTGCGGGTACATTACCAATGAACATTGAAACACAACGTAAGCGTTTAGGTGTTCCAGAAGGGATTGCAAACTTTGCCGGTTCATTCGGTGTATCAATTGGTCAAAATGGTTGTGCCGGTGTGTACCCAGCAATGCTTGCGATTATGATTGCACCAAGTGTGGGCATCAACCCATTTGAATGGCAATTTATTTTAATGCTAATCGCCGTTGTCGCAATTAGCTCATTTGGCGTAGCAGGTGTTGGTGGGGGTGCGACATTCGCAGCCATCATTGTTTTATCTGCGATGGACTTACCAGTTGCATTAGCCGGTATTTTAATCTCTGTTGAACCATTAATCGATATGGGACGTACAGCGCTTAACGTTAGTGACTCAATGGTTGCGGGTGTAACGACTGCGCGTGCAACAGGGGAATTGGACCGAGACACATACAACTCAAAAGATCCTCAAGATTTAGCTGAAATTTAAATATGAAAAAGAGGCTTGGACATTGCGTCTAAGCCTCTTTTTTGTATTAAAAAACGCCCATCGATTGGACGTCATCAAGTCAATATGTATGCAGAAAAAAACTCCGACATGGTCGAAGCAAATTCAAGTAATCTAGTTTTGAGTTTGCGGAGTTGATTTCGGTGGGGCAAGTGTTTTAAGCAATTCTAAGCGGGATTTTGTTTTTGATGCTTTAACGCCTAACTTAGACAAATTTGAAATAATTTTTGTAATGTCAACTTCTTTTGTCATCATGAGCCACCTCAATTTCGTTTGTTTTATAATAAGACGCTGAGTTCAAATAAGAAGTTTCAGCATTTCATTTGACAAAGTTGTTAATATATTTATAATAACATGATTTTCTCAATGAGAGTTTTTCAAAATTGTTACATTCGTAAATTTTTTTAAATAGAATGAAGAATTGTAAATTTTGTGTAAACCCTTATTTATCAACGCCTATTATTAATTTACTGTATTATTTATTCCCGAAAAAAAAGCTAAAACACCTATTTTTTAAAAAAATAAATGAGAATATAATGTAATTGTCATTTCGTATTCACTAGCAGTACACTAATTTGTAAGCATTTTCATTTTTGAGGGGGCTAATGGAAGGAGGAGAAACGATGAAAAAGGCAGTTATGTTATTAGTATCTGTACAATTTTTCGTATATTTTGGCTTTGGCTTAATTATTCCAATTTTGCCGGAAGTTATTGTAAATCAAGGGTTTCATGATATGCATGTCGGTGGCCTACTAACGATTTATGCGCTAGCAAGTTTTTTCACAGCACCACTGTGGGGCCGGTTATCCGACCGTATTGGGCGTAAAAAATTAATTTTAGTGGGGCTTGTCGGCTTTAGTGTGAGCTTTTTAATGATTGCATTATTTATCGATTCATTACCGATGCTTTACGCATCACGCGTCATCGGCGGTTTATTCTCAGGCGCTCTTTACACAGCGGTTACAGGCTTTATTGGTGATATTTCAACTGATGATAACCGTAATATGTATATGGGCTTTATGGGAATGTCGATTGGGCTAGGCTTTATTTTTGGACCAGCAATTGGCGGGTTGCTTGGTCAAATCAGTCTAACACTACCATTTTTCGTGTCAGCCATCTTAATTTTTTTACTATTATTCTATGCAGCGGCAGTATTAAAAGAGCCAGAAACACGAAAACTAGGTTCTGCGAAGGAAATTATTCCACAAGGTACATCAAAGCTCTTTAGCTATCGTGTGCGCTATTTATTTATTTTCTCATTCATTGTGACATTTTTACTTTCAGGTGTGGAATCGACGTTACAGCTATTCCAAATCGATCAAATTAATATTACGTCTGCGCAACTAGGCTCGTTATTTTTATTTAGCGGCTTTGTTGACTTTTTTATTCAAGGAATGGTCGTGCGCAAAGTGAAGGATGGTCAAGAAGTAAAATGGCTAGCAGGTGCACAAGTGCTGACAGCTATTGGTCTGTTAATGCTACCATTTACGACGAATTTAATTTATGCGGGTGTGGCACTATGCGTTTTCACAGCAGGGAATGCACTTGCGCGTACATTAAATACGTCACTCGCATCAAAGGAATCTGGCGGTATGTACGGAACGGCAGCGGGCTTAAGTTATTCAATGGATAATCTAGGCCGAATTATCGGCCCGTTATTTTTCACATGGCTATTAACATGGCAGGGCGGCAACACGTATTATGTGTCGGCTGTGCTCGCAATCATTAGCATAACCATACTTGTGTTATTTACACGCAGTTCAAAATCACTACGTCAGAAAAAAGCGTAGCACAAAAAGAAGAGCCGCCAATTTTTGGTGGCTCTTTTTAAATCACGTATTTCCTCAAGTAGCGCGTTTTGGATACAACATATTTTTGAATATGCGTCATACACAGGTGAATGTCACTAGGTTTTTATTAAACATATGCTGAGGCTCTTTATTTTCACAAATAACTACAAAAGCTCGCCGGATAGTTACGATGATTTAGTAAAGTGGATGACAGAAACGGGGCGTTTTGTTACCCGTTTTTCACGATTTTGGGTTCATTTTGACGCTCCGAGGGGTGTTTTTTGTCGCTGTTATGTAAGCACTCATGCGCAGCGTGTCGCATTTTATAAAAAATAAACTAAATGACAGCTGTATGCATTTTTCGTCAGCCTTGGTGTGGAAAACGACCCGAATTGGCATGGAATGGGCTACTTTTGAGGCTCTACGGGTATAAATCAGCGAAATGCACAGACCAAAAATCGTAAATATCTGCGCATTTTTTAGTAAATAAAAATTTACGTTGACAGCATTTACAGCATAGTTAATAAAACTTCTTTTTTTCATGCGCCAATAGCCGTCTATTGGCGCTTATTATGAAATATGTCGTAGCCAAAACACGCTTCTTGAGTGAATGAGCGATTTCAATGAAATGTATACAAAACAAAAGACGCAGCACCTTTTCATTCAAAAGTGTTGCGTCTTTATTTAATCGTCTCGACCAAACATATATGTGTGATGGTGGAACTTCATACTAAATACAAGTCCAAGCGCAAAGGCATTCCCCATCATCGAACTACCACCATAACTAATGAATGGTAGTGGGATACCAGTGATTGGTAAAACTTGCGTTGTCATACCGATATTTTCTAATACGTGGAACGTAATCATCGCAATAATCCCCGCACATACATATGTACAGAATGGATCTTTCATTTGCAATGTTAATTTTGTTAAGTGATAGATCAGGAAGAAGAATAGTACGATGACAGCACTAGCGCCGATAAAGCCCCATTCTTCGCCGATGATACTAAAGATAAAGTCGGTATGGTTTTCCGGTACATACACTTCATGCCCTTTATAGCCTTTACCGAAAATTTGACCAGAGCCAATCGCATTAAGCGATTTCACTAAGTGATAGCCATCACTTGATGAATATGAGTATGGGTCTAGCCAAGAATAAATACGTGCGAATTGATAGGTTTTAACACCAAGTGTCGCATTTAAAAATTCTTGCTTGTAAAGCGCCATCCATAGTAGGGTACCACCAATACCAGCTGCGCCAATAGCAACCGGTAAGATAATACGCCAAGCAACACCAGCGACGATAACCATCGCGGCTGTAATGGCTAAGAATACTAAACTTGTACCAAGGTCAGGCTGTTGCATAATAAATGCTAATGGCACAAGTAATGTTAAAAAGATTTTCCCTAATAAAATAAAGTCGGTTTTAATCGTTTTGACGGAAGTGTTTTCATTGTGCTTAGAAACAACACGTGCGAGTGCGAGAATATAAAATGTTTTCATAAACTCGGACGGCTGGATGTCGGCAAAGCCTAAGTGGAACCAACTCTTAGCACCGTTACGTGGTTCAACAAGTTCCATTGAGTCGGGTAGTATAACTAATACTGCTAGTATAAAAATACCGATGCCATACAAATACCAGGCCATTTTTTTGTATTGCTCTGGTTCAAAGTACATCATCGCAGCGATGATACCGCCCGCTACTACATACCAGAATAATTGACGTGGTACGAAGTTCGTTGCGTATTGACCAGACATTTGCGCAGATGAAATTGCGGCGATACTAACAATACAAAAAAGTGCCAAAATGAAGATTAACGTCCAATCCAAACGATCGAAGAAATTTTTTCGATTGTTATTCATATTTGCCACCTAAATATTAATTATTTCACTTAATTATTATAGCGTATTTCATTGTAACACGCTCGTGCATAAAGTTGTGACGAAATCGAATCACAAATGTTTCAAATTCATGCAATTCAATCTATAATAAGAAGAGGAATGGGGTGATCGACTTGGCAAAGAAAATGCGAGCTGCGGATGATTTTTTGCATCATTTATATGTGCATGTTAATGAGCTGAACCAATTTGTGGTATTGAGCGGTTTAAAATTTCACGAATTTGCTTCTTCAGTCGGTTCGCTTCAAAATATTTTACTGTTGAAAAATGAGTTCGAAGATGGCTCGTTTAACATGCACACGCGCTTAGGGTTTGTGGACGAAAAAAGCATGCCTTACTTTGCAAAGAAAATTTCAGATTCAAAGCAAGATTTATGTTGGATTGATTTTTCAGATGAGAAAAAGTTGAATTTATTAACACCGCAGGAACAGGCGGAGCTTCTTTATATCGGGCATAAAAAGGAGCCATTACGTTCACCTTTTTATCATCAGCTACAAAATAAATACGTCTACTTAGAAAATAAAGAGGATAAGTATACAAAAGTTTATTTTCGAAATTTAGCAGACAATGACCGTCTTGTCGTCAATGTTTTCAACAATGTCATCCAACTCAAAGAGCGTCAAACGAGCTTTTGGCGTCGACGCGTGGCGACCGTTATGCCGCATTTTACAATTGATGTGTGTGATACATTCCGCGATCATATGAAGGACGGCGCGCTTTTTTCAATGTATCGTATTGAAAAGCCGAAAGTAGCCTATGTGCTTGAGGTGCGTAATGTGGCGGATATTAATTTTGTCGATGAGATTTGGGACGATTTAAATTCATTGTTAAAGCAAAAGCCAGATGGGGTACTAGAAGTACATAAGTAGTCCGTAAAAATTTATTTCAGTTGTTGGATAGGTGGATAGGATTCCTTTCGTGTGACGAATGGAATCTTTTTTTTAGATTTTTTTATGAAAATGCGTGAGAGAGTGCTATTATAAGTAATGATATTTTTCTCGCATCAAGTTAGAGAAACTTTGTCCGATAGAAATCGTCCTATTCAATTCAGGGACATTCGTTCGTAGACCAATTAAAATTTGGAGGAACTCATTATTATGAATAAAAAATTAGGCTTATTATACGGTGGTAAATCAGCAGAGCATGATGTGTCATTATCAACAGCAAAGGCTGCAACACAAGCATTAAACTTTGATAAATACGATATTTTCCCAGTATTCATCACACGTGGCGGTGAATGGCGCGTAGGTGAACAATTAACAGCACCTGCCGAATCAATTGAACAATTAGCGTTTACTCGTGATGCAGATTCAGAAAATGACGTAACAGAATTTTTAACTTCTTTAAAAGAACGTAAATTCGACGTTATCTTCCCATTACTTCACGGTACAAATGGTGAAGATGGTACCGTACAAGGTTTCTTAGAAGTATTAAACTTACCGTACGTAGGTAATGGTGTATTAGCTTCTTCAGCTGGTATGGATAAAGTTTCAATGAAACAATTATTCGAAATCGCTGGCTTGCCTCAAGTTCCTTACACATACTTCATTCGTAATGATTGGCATAAACAAAAAGATGCATTAATCGCTGAAATGGAAGAAAAATTAACATATCCAATGTTCGTTAAACCAGCAAACTTAGGTTCAAGCGTTGGTGTATCAAAAGCAGATGACCGCGAAAAATTAATCGAAGCGGTTGAATTAGCACTTAAATATGACCGTAAAATTGTTGTCGAAACAGGTGTTGTAGCTCGTGAAGTAGAAATGGCGGTTCTTGGTAATGATGAACCAGAAACATCTGTACCTGGTGAAATTAAACCAAAAACAGCATTTTACGACTACGATTCAAAATACAATGACAACAGCACAGATTTATTAATTCCTGCACCTGTAACTGCTGATGTAGAAGCACAACTTTCTGATATGGCGAAACGCGCATTCAAAATTTTAGATGGTTCCGGCTTAGTGCGTGCAGATTTCTTCGTAACAGCAGAAAACGAAATCTTCATCAACGAAGTTAATACATTACCTGGCTTCACACCAGTAAGTATGTATCCAATTCTTTGGAAAAACACTGGTCTTCCATACAACGAATTAATCGAAAAATTAATCAACCTTGGCATCGAACGCCACGCTGAAAAACAACAACTTCAATATCAATAAGAGGAGTCCTCAAACATGAAAAAAACGATTAATGAAATCGCAGCATGGCTTGGCATCGCTCAAACATTTGAGGAAGCCGTTGTAACCGGTGTATCCATTAATACACGTACGCTAGAGCCAGGTGATTTATTCATTCCATTCCGTGGTGAAAACG
Organism: Kurthia populi; assembly: GCF_042686175.1. NCBI lineage: Bacteria > Bacillati > Bacillota > Bacilli > Caryophanales > Caryophanaceae > Kurthia > Kurthia populi. Next base: position 28,332 of record NZ_JBHUOR010000120.1, read on the forward strand.
TGAATGGTCATAAATATGTAGCGCAAGCTTTTGAACAAGGTGCAGCAGCTGCATTTTGGCAAAAGGATGAGCCAAATCCACCGCAAGATGTACCACTTTTTTTCGTTGAAGATTCAGAGGAAGCCCTTCAACAAATGGCACGCGCGTATCGCAGTGAGCACAACGCGACATTTATCGCGGTAACGGGTTCAAATGGTAAAACATCAACAAAAGATTTAATTGCGGGCACATTAGCGCCTTACTATAAAGTACAAAAAACAGAAGGTAACTATAATAACCAACTAGGCTTACCACTGACATTACTTGGCTTAGATGAGGATACGCAATTTGCGGTACTTGAAATGGGGATGGATGGATTCCACCAAATCGAGTTACTAACAAAATTAGCGGAGCCACATTATGCGGTCATCACAAATATTGGTGAGGCACATATGGAAGCGCTCGGTTCTCGTGAGGGTATCGCAAAAGCGAAATTTGAAATCGTACAAGGTCTACAAGCAGACGGCAAATTCTTCTATGATGGTGACGAGCCATTATTACGTCCACTTGTCGCAGCAGAGAATATCCATGCGATTTCATTTGGCTTAGCCGACACAGATGATTTATATGCGGCAAATATTACAGAGGATGAAAAGGGTAGTCACTTTGATGTGCATGGTTTATTAGAGGACAACTTCTTTATTTCTGTACTAGGTCGTCACCAAGTGAAAAATACGTTGATTGCGATTTTAATTGCACAAGATATTGGTTTAACGAATGACCAAATTCGTGAAGCATTAAAAGGCGTCGAGCTGACAAATATGCGTATGCAACTTGTTGAAGGCAAAAAAGATATTTTATTCATTAACGATGCCTATAATGCGGCACCGACTTCTGTACGTGCCGCGCTTAACTTCGTTGAGCATGCGACAATGCGCAGCGACAAATGGGTCGTGCTAGGCGATATGCTAGAGCTTGGTACATTAGAGCGTGAATATCATGAAAACATTGCCGACGATTTAAACTTAGACGCGATTCAGCATGTGTGTCTATATGGACCACGCATGGAGGCGCTTTATAGTAAGATTAAAGACCAAGCAGATGTGTTATGGAGTGCAGAAGATTATGCACCGATTATTGAACATATTGCACAGCATGCATCAGCGGATTCTTTAGTATTATTAAAAGGATCTCGTGGCATGGCGCTTGAAAACATTTTACAAGCATTTGTGAAATAGTATGAAAAAGAGGCTGGGACATAAGTGAAAATTCCAGCCTTTAATAGAGAAGGTGATGTCGAATTTGACATCACCTTCTCTATTTTTATGTATAAATTGGGAATTACCA
>NZ_JBHUOR010000121.1:0-29859 GCF_042686175.1 Kurthia populi
ACGATGAACAACGGCTGACAAGCAGATAAAAAAGACATTCATGATTTGAATAAAATCGTGAATGTCTTTTCTTATTGACTAGGGTTTTGTCCCAGCCTCTTTTTATTTTTATGTAATTATCAATGATTCATTCCTGCTCATTGTTAAGTCAAAATTTTCTCGTTAAAACATCTATTTTTTATTTCATATTATTTTTTTCTAAAATATTCCTGTATAATATGTGAAAAGAAATATTTTAGAAGGAGGAAATCGTGTGGAACACATTAAAACCTTTGCTTCACAAACCTTAGAAAGTAGGCTAGGTACATTAATTTTAGAAGGTCCTATGTCTTATGAAGCGCTAGAAGACATGTCGCTACACCCCGGATTAAAAGCATTTCGTCCCGCTGAGCAGCAATTTAAAGCATTACTTAATATCGCAAAAATGCCTGAAGGAAGAATCATTGTAGCACGTCTCGACAACTTAATTGTTGGCTATGTAACGATTTTATATCCTGATCCTTTAGAGCGTTGGTCCGAGGCTAAAATGCCTGATTTAATAGAGCTTGGAGCTATTGAAGTAATAGCAGAATGTCGTGGTTCAGGTGTTGGTAAAGCACTTGTACGTCTTAGCATGAGCGATGATTCTTTAGAAGATTTTATCGTAATTACGACCGAATACTATTGGCATTGGGATTTAAAAAGTACGGGGTTAAGTGTCTGGGATTATCGTAAAATGATGGAGAAAATGATGAACACTGGTGGCTTAATTGAATATACAACAGATGACCCTGAAATTACTGCACATCCCGCCAATTGCTTAATGGCACGTATCGGCAATCGTGTACCTCAAGAAAGCATTGAAGCATTTGACCGTATTCGTTTTTACAATCGTTATCGCACTTCATAAATAAGGAGGGTTTTTTATGCTTGTGGAAAACTTGATGATTCAAAAAGTATATACACTCAAACCTACTCAAACATTATTTGATGCAGAAGAATTAATGCGTAATCGTCGTATTCGGCATATTCCTATTGTCGATAATCTGAACCATTTAGTTGGACTTATTACTGAGCAAGATTTAAAACGTGCAATGCCGTCTTCTCTTTTAACAACTGAACGCAATTCTCTAAATAATCGATTGATTGAAGAATTCATGGTCACAGAAGTATTAGTTGGCCATCCATTAGATTTTGTTGAAGAAACAGCTTTATTATTTTTTGAAGAGCGCATTGGCTGTTTACCCATTGTTTCACATGGTGAACTTGTTGGAATTTTGACAGACACCGATATTTTATATAACTATATCGAGTTAACAGGAGCCCATAAGCCAAGCTCACAAATTGAATTACGTACAGCGGACCAAATTGGGGTTTTAAGCCAGATAACGACTATCTGTGCAAATCATCGCGCTAGCATTATTAGTTTACTTGTATACCCTGATGCAAATGATTCATCAAAAAAAATCATTTCAATTCGCGTAAAAAGCATTAGTCCTCAAGCCATTATTGAAGATATGCGCAAGGAAGGATTTGAATTATTATGGCCAAATTTACCGACCATGTAGCACATGAAAATGCAGTTTTCATCTATTCTCCATCCCAATTAACGTATAAATTTTCAGATGAGCACCCATTCAACCAAAAACGCCTAGAATTAACGATGGATTTACTTACACAAATTGGTGCACTAAACGCACAGCAAATTGTTCCTCCACGTACTACAACGGATGAAGAATTATTGCTTGCGTTAGATGCGGATTACATAGATATTGTCAAACGCGCGGGTCATGGATATGTAACAAATGCAGAAGGTGAACCTTTTGGTATCGGTACAGAAGATACTCCTATTTTTCCTAATATGCATGAAGCAAGCGCTAGTATTGTGGCTGCTACGCTAACAGCTTGTGATTATGTTATGCAAGGAAAAGCACAACATGCGGTTAATTTAGGCGGTGGTCTTCACCACGGCTTCAAAAACAAAGCGTCTGGTTTTTGTATTTACAATGATAGCTCAATTGCAATCCGTTATATGCAAAAAAAATACGGTGCACGTGTGTTATATGTCGATACAGATGCACATCATGGGGATGGTGTACAATTTAGCTTTTACGATGATCCAGATGCTTGCACATTTTCGATTCATGAAACAGGTCGCTATCTTTTTCCAGGGACTGGGTCAATTACTGAACGTGGTACTGGGGAAGCCTATGGGACCTCTTTTAATATTCCAATCGATGCTTTTACAGAAGATGACTCTTTTCTGTATTGTTATAAAGAAGCGATGGAGGAAATCGTTGCAGATTTCAGACCAGATATTATTTTGACCCAAAATGGTGCAGATGCACATCACTTTGATCCATTAACTCATTTATCTTGTACAATGAAAATTTATCAAGAAATTCCTCGCATAGCACATGATTTAGCACACAAATACTGTAATGGTCGATGGGTTGCTGTAGGTGGTGGAGGCTATGATATTTGGCGTGTCGTTCCTAGAGCTTGGTCTTATGTATGGACGGAGATGAGTGACTTTGAGCAGCCACATGGTCCATTACCAGAAAAATGGTTAACACGTTGGCAGGCTGAATCTCCAGTAACCTTAATTCCGACTTGGGATGATCCATCTCCACTGTTTGAAGCCATTCCAAGACGAGCTGAGATTACAGAAAAAAATGCACAAACACTTGAAAAAGCACTTTATACATTGCGTCATAAAATATAAAAAAGAGGAAGCGCTTAAACGCTTCCTCTTTTTTTATGCATTTTATTAGCGTGTGGAATTACGAGATTCCATACGATATGGCAACATAACTTGCTTATCTTCAATATCTTCTTTGTTCATAATTTTTGTTAGTAAACGCATTGATACTGCACCAATATCATATAAAGGTAATACAACACTTGAAAGTTGTGGGCGTACCATACGAGCTAATTTAGAATTTTCAAAGCTACATACTTCGATATCTATTGGCACTATTTTTTCATCATCCTGTGCTGCATGAATCACACCAATAGCTGGTTCGTCACTTCCTACAAAATAAGCGGTTGCAGGCTGTGCTAGTTTCGATACATGATTATACACTTTCATACCTTGATCGTATGTTAAAACATCGTCAAAAATCAGCGCCTCATCAATTGGAATTCCCGCTTCTTCTAAAGCTTTCACATAGCCTTGGTATTTATATTTCTTATTAATTGTCGCATTAAACGAACCTGAAATAAATGCAATACGCTCATTGCCATTTTCAATCAATTGTTTTACAGCCTCATAAGTAGCTTCTGTATAATCAATATTAACCGATGGTAAATGATTTGATTCATCAATTGAACCAGCTAATACGATTGGTACTGGCGAATGCCCCATTTTATCAGCTAATGGGTCCGTTACACGTTCTGTCATCATCACAATACCATCAACTTGCTTACCATACATATTATCAAGTAATGTTAATTCTTTCTCTTCATTTAAATCCGAATTCGATAAAATGATATTATAACGATACATTGTTGCAACATCTTCAATCCCACGCGCTAATTCAGCATAGAAAATATTTGAGATGTCTGGAATAATGACCCCAACAGTAGTTGTTTTCTTACTTGCTAATCCTCGCGCTACAGCATTTGGACGATATTCTAAGCGTTCAATGACTTCCAATACTTTTTTACGCGTAGATGGTTTGACGTTTGGATTGCCGTTGACAACTCGAGATACGGTTGCCATTGATACGTTTGCCTCACGTGCTACATCATAAATAGTTACGGTCACAATCATGACCCTCCTTTTAACTTATATACCTTAATAATAAACTATTATGAAAGCGGTTTTCAATAAAAGAAAAGTGACGATTCATCGAAATGAATCGCCACCCCATAAATAGTAGTCTATTATGCTTTTAATTCGTATTGTTTCATGAATACTTGTAATGAATCGTAGAACTTATCAAATGTTGGAATATCCATTTGTTGTTGTGAATCAGAAAGTGCTACTGCTGGATCTGGATGTACTTCTGCCATCACACCATCTGCTCCAATTGCGATTGCTGCTTTTGCACATGGCAACAATAAGTCACGACGACCTGTAGAGTGAACAACGTCTACAAATACAGGTAGATGTGTTTCTTGTTTAAGAATTGGAACAGCTGAAATATCAAGTGTATTACGCGTCGCTTTTTCATACGTACGAATACCACGTTCACAAAGAATGATTTGGTCATTACCTTTAGACATAATGTATTCAGCTGCATGAATGAATTCATCAATTGTTGCTGCAAGACCACGTTTTAATAATACTGGTTTATTTGTTTCACCAGCTGCTTTTAATAATTCGAAGTTTTGCATATTACGTGCACCAATTTGGATAACATCCACGTATTCTAAGGCTTCATCTAAATGAGATGGCGTTACAATTTCAGAGATGATACCTAAACCATGTTTTTGACCAACATCTTTTAAGATTTTTAAGCCTTCAAGACCTAAACCTTGGAAGTCGTATGGTGATGTACGCGGTTTGTAAGCACCGCCTCGCATTAATTTTAAGCCTTTTCCTGCTACAGCTGCTGCCACAGCTTCTGTTTGCTCATAAGACTCTACTGCACAAGGGCCAAATACAAATGATGGAAGACCTTCACCAATTGGTTCACCGTTAACTGTAACAATTGTATCTTCTGGCTTACTTTTACGTGATACCAATAATTTTTTCTTTTGATTGTTTTCTTGTAATTTTAAAGCTGTTTTGAAGATTTCTTTGAACAGGTGGTTCACTGTTCCTTGTGAAAGTGGGCCTTTGTTATTTTCTTTAATAAGATCTAACATGTGGCGTTCGCGTAAAGGATCAAATCGGTTGACACCTTGCTTCTCTTTTACTTGACCAATTTCTTCTACTACCTCTGCACGTTCATTAATTAAACGTAAAATTTCAAGGTTTAGTTCGTCTACACGGTTGCGTAGGCTTTCTAAATTTTGATGACTCATAACCGTTTTTCCCCCTTCTTCCACATATCAGATACTTTCAGCAAACTGAAATGTGTGTTACATTTTTAGATATTATAGTCAGTATAATCAATTCATTTGAAAATGTCACGTATTTTTTCTTTAACGCTTCAACGCAAAAAAGCATTGTAGTTGAAAAATAAGAAATTTTCTGAATATTAGAGAGGATGTTTGCGTAAACGATGAAAAAAATTTTCGCATTAGACATCGGCACTCGTTCTGTTGTTGGTGTTATTTTAGAAAAAAGGGATGATTCTCATTACTCTATTGCCGATTTATTAATTGAAGAACATAAAGAACGTGCAATGGTCGATGGTCAAATACATAATGTATTGCATGTAGCTGAAGTTATTCAACATATTAAAGTAAAATTGGAAGAAAGTCATGGACCATTAACTCATGTTAATGTTGCCGCTGCCGGGCGTTCATTAAAAACCGAATCTGGTAGCGCATTATTAAACATTAAAAAACATGCAGCTTTAACGGAAGATGATATTCATCGCCTTGAGCTTGCAGCCGTACAAAATGCGCAAGAACAGTTGATTTATCATCAAGACGGAAAGATAGCATCACATTATTATTGTGTAGGGTATTCGGTACTTCATTATTATATTGACGATCAAGAAATCGGCAGTCTCATTGACCAACAAGGTGAAGAAATCAAAATTGAAGTTATCGCTACATTTTTACCTCGCGTCGTTGTTGAATCACTAATTGCATCATTAAAACGAGCTGACTTGACAATTAATGGTTTAACACTTGAACCAATTGCAGCAATCAATGCCCTTATCCCCGCTACAATGCGTCGTCTTAATGTTGCCCTTGTTGATATTGGCGCAGGAACGTCTGATATCGCCATTACAGACGACAATACGGTTGTAGCCTATGGAATGGTGCCTACCGCTGGTGATGAAATTACAGAGGCATTATGCGATCATTATTTGCTCGATTTTCCTGTCGCTGAAAAAATCAAACGTGAGCTACTAACAAAGGATACTGTAAAAATCGCAGATATTTTAGGGTTTGAGCAAATCATTGCAAGCGCGGAAGCTATCGAACATATTAAACCAGCAATTGAAAACCTTGCAGGAAGCATCACAAATGAAATTTTGCACCTAAATAGCAATAGAGCACCTAAAGCGGTGTTATTAGTTGGGGGAGGCTCTCTTACACCACTTTTAGAAAAAGAACTCGCAGAACGCCTGGAGTTGCCCTTAAATCGTGTTGCTGTACGTGGCATCGATGCAATTCCTTTACTAAATACAGATAACACGACGCGTTCACCTGAACTTGTCACACCAATTGGCATTGCGATTGCAGCAGAACATTCACCAATTAAATATGTAACTGTAATGGTCAATGGACAAACGGTCCGACTATTTGAAGTGAAAGAGATGACTGTAGCAGATGCGCTATTAGCTGCAAATGTACAAGCTAAGAAATTATATGGTAAACCCGGTCTTGGCTTAGCTGTAACAGTTAATGGCCAACAAATTCTTATTCCTGGTGAACTAGGTAGTCCAACGACGATTTTAGTTAATGGTAAGATTGCTTCGATGAAGCATCCAATTCAAAATGGTGACATATTAGAACTTCGTGAAGGAGAAAACGGTGCAGTGGGCCATGCTTCACTAAATGAATTAATTGAGACTACTCCCCCGCTAACAATTACAGCATTTGATGAAATATACGAACTACAGTCAACGATTCGTGTAAATAACAATATAATGACAAACTTGCACTATAGCGTGCAAGATGGCGATGTGATTACGTGTACACCGCTACAAACGATTGAAGATGCACTAAATACGATTGATAAATCATCCGTTCTAGAACAGGTTCAGCCATTCAAACTTATCATAGATCATCAATCAATTGAATTTCCAGCGTTGTCTGATGAACTACTTTTAAATGGCATTCCTGCGAAAAAACAATATCCGATTCAAGATGGCGATGTGCTAACGCTCAAACCACATACGAATCCAACAGTCGATTTTATTTCACAACATGTCCATCTTACGCTATACAATACGATTCATGTACGCTTTCAAGGAGAAGAGCTAATGCTTTCTAAACCGATTATTGATGTGCTTGTAAATCGAGAGCCAGCCAATGCGCAGACCATTTTAACTTCTGGTGATAGTCTACAATTTATTACACTTGACCAAAGCGGTTGGCATTATAATGATATTTTCCGTTTTTCAGATTGGCAATTACCTATTGCCTTTAAAGGAACTTTCAACATTTTACGCAATGGTGAAGCTGTAAACTTCGATGCCCCTATTTTCGGTGGCGATACATTAGCAATTGAATTGATCCCTACCGTTTAATCATAATAAAAAGCAGGAATCAATTTGGGATTCCTGCTTTTTTAGTATCAAAATAATTATTCTTTTGGTGGCAATTGCTTTTCAGGATTTACAAATACGCTATCCTCAAATGCCTTTTCCTCATCTTCAACTTCCGTCACTGTACGATCTAAAATTTCTTCGATTGGCTCTTCGCCTTCTGAAGAAACCGTTCCATCATCAAGTGGCGGTGTTGTTTGAGATTTTAACGATTTCGCTTTATCTACAACTTTAGCTGATTGCTCTTGAACCTTTTGAGAAAGATCTGTTGCTTTTTCTTTTACAGTTGTTGAGTAATTAGCACTTTTTTCTTTTAAGCTACTTGCTTGTGTAGATACATCTTGACGTAATTCTTTTCCGGCTTTTGGTGCTAACAGTAATGCGGCAGCAGCGCCAAGAATACCACCTACTAAGGCGCCAATAACAAAATCTTTCCCGTTCACACTACTAGAATCTTCATAAAGCTCTCCCGCATTTGCATACGGCTGTGGTAAGTACTGATTTTTTACTTCGTTATAATTCGGCTTTTCTGCTGTCATGCTATGCATCCCCCTTAAAATTACTTACGTTTAAATAATGACTTTTTAGGTTTTGTTGCTGCTGGATATTCATCGACAACAACATTTGCTTGTTTATCTTCTTTTAATTTAGAGCGAATACCCATTAATGCGCTGCTCCATTGTACAACTTGACCAATTTGGTCGCTGTTTTTAGCTACATTATTTTCGATAGAAGAAGTGACCGCTTGAACTGTACTATTTAAACCTTGTACTGAATCACCAAAGCCTTTAACCGCACCAACTAAAGAATTTAATTGTTGCGATTTTCCTTGAACATCTTCCGCTAATGTATTCGTTTTTTCTAATAATAATGTTGTTTCTCTTGTGATACCTTGCATTTGACCTTCGATGCCTTCCATTGTTGTAGAAATGCTTTTCAACGTTGGATTAAGTGCTTTCAATGTCATTGCTAATGAAATACAAAGAATAAGCACGGCAATAGCGAAGATTGCTGCTGCGATGTATAAAATAATAATCACAAAAATCCCTCCTCTGTCTTAACATATTTTCCCACAAATAAATGTAGAATAAACCTGTACTCTTTACATTCTACAAACATTTTGGATTTCCTGCCACTAATATTAGTATTTCAGGAAAACGCTTTTTAAAAATCGTTTGCATTACACAGTTAAAAAAGCACTTGTTTAGATTATTGCCGAAAATAAAAAGGAGCAAACATTAAATAGTTGCTCCTTTCAAAATTATTTTTGTAATAGCTCTTCAAATACTTTTTGATATTTATTAATATCGCCAGCACCCATGAATAAGAATACTGCTTTTTCATGTTTCGCGAGTTCTTCAATATTATCCATATGCAAGATGTGATGTTCGTTCACTAAATCAGCAAGGTCATTAATTGTTAAATTCCCTGCTTTTTCACGTGCAGAACCAAAGATATCACATAGGTATACACAATCTGCAAGATTTAATGCATCTGCAAAATCTTTTAAGAATGCTTGTGTACGTGAAAATGTATGTGGTTGGAATACTGCAAGTAATTCACGATCAGGATATTTTTGACGTGCCGATTGAATTGTTGCTTTAATTTCTGTTGGGTGATGTGCATAGTCATCGACTAAAATTTGATCACCAATTTTTGTTTCTGTGAAGCGACGTTTTACACCTTCATATGTGTGTAAACGTGCTTGAACAGTGTCTGTTGGAATTCCTTCGTAATGACATAAAGAAATAACTGCTAATGTATTTAAGACATGGTGGTCACCAAACATTGGAATCGTAAATGTGCTATAAAATTCATTACGAACGAAAACATCAAATGTTGTGCCTTCTGTTGATTTTTGAACATTACGTGCTTCAAAATCATTATCTGCACCAAATCCATAATAGATAACTGGTACATTCGCTTGAATACGCTGAAGATTTTTATCATCGCCCCATGCAATGATAGCTTTTTTGACTTGCAGTGCCATCTGTTGGAATGCTGAGAATACGTCTTCAATATCTGAATAATAATCAGGATGATCAAAGTCAATATTTGTCATGACTGCGTAATCTGGGTGGTATGCAAGGAAGTGACGACGATATTCACATGCTTCCATAACAAAGTTTTGTGCATCTGCTGCACCGCCGCCAGTACCATCACCAATTAAATAAGATGTTGGTTGATCTCCAGCAAGTACATGTGCCATTAAACCTGTTGTAGAGGTTTTACCATGTGCACCTGTGATTGCTACAGACGTATATTTTTCTAAGTATTCACCTAAGAATTTATGATAACGTACAACTTCGACACCTATTTCCCGTGCACGCACAAGTTCAGGGTGTTCGTCAGGAAACGCATTTCCTGCGATAACAGTCATACCTTCTTTAATATTAGCTGCATCAAACGGTAAAATTGTAATACCACGTGCACGCAAAGGATCCTCTGTAAAGAAATGTTTGTCGATATCTGAACCTTGTACTTGTTCACCTGAGTCAAATAAAATTTGAGCTAGTGAACTCATGCCAGATCCTTTAATACCTGTAAAGTGATAAAATGTCATATTTGATTGAAACCTCCCGGAAAAGTTCCCTTCCCCTTCAATTAATAAACTGCTGGCCTATAGTTAGGTCGCTTCCTGCAAAAGTGCAAGCAAGCCCTCTCGTTTGAAAAAGTTGTCATGCATAGTTAGGCCTACATTCATTGCCCGATTCTTTGTCATTCAAAACATTAAATATTATAGCACGAATTAATGTTTTTAAGTACAAAACGTTTTTCAATATAAACTATTTTCATTTTTCATAAAGATTAACCAAATAATTCGAATACATCGCTCTCTGTCAAGAAGACATCTCGCTTCTTATTACCTTTACGTGATTCCGAAATGTAATTCATTTGCTCAAGCGAATCAATCATACGTGCCGCTCGGTTATAACCGATATTAAAATGACTTTGAATAGATGATGTCGATGTTTGCCCTTGCTCCACAATATGACGACATACCGCTTCAAATAGGTCATCCTGTTTTTCTAAACGATCCGCCTTCTTCACTAATTCTTCTGGTTCAAAAAGGAAGCGTGGTTCGCCTAGAGAACGCACATAATCCGTTACATCTTCAATTTCTTCATCTGTTACGAACGTTCCTTGTAAACGAGTTGGATTGTTTGTACCGCTTGCTAAGTACAGCATGTCACCACGTCCTAATAAACGTTCAGCGCCTTGCGAATCCAAAATAGTTCTCGAATCAATATTTGAAGCAACCGCAAAGGCAATTCGTGTTGGAATATTCGATTTGATTAACCCGGTAATTACATCCACAGATGGACGTTGTGTCGCCACAACTAAATGGATACCACAGGCGCGTGCTTTTTGCGTTAAGCGACAAATGGCATCTTCAACATCTTGTGGCGCTTGCATCATTAAATCGGCTAATTCATCAATAACGATGACAATATACGGCATTTTTTGTGCAAACGCTCGTTTATGTTCCATCATTTCATTATAGCGTGAGATATGGCGAACACGGTGTTCATGGAGTAGCTCATAACGGCGTTCCATTTCTTCTACAGCCCAACTTAGCGCTGCAGTCGCTGCCTTCACATCCGTAATTACTGGACTCACTAAATGCGGTATATCTTCATAAACTGCTAGTTCTACCATTTTCGGATCGATTAACATCAATTTTACATCTTGTGGACTAGCTTTCAAGAGTAAACTAATAATAATGGAATTAATACATACAGATTTACCAGATCCGGTTGAACCTGCAATTAATCCATGTGGCATATCTGCTAAATCAAAAGTCACAGGTTGACCAGTTAAATCTAAACCTAATGCAACTTCGAGCGGCGCATTTGATTGTAAGAATTGCTCTGTCTCTGTAATTTCTGATAAGCGTACAGGACGCTTCACTTCATTAGGAATTTCAATCCCTACTAAACTTTTTCCTGGAATCGGTGCTTCGATACGAATATCATGTGCTGCTAATTCTAATTTTAAGTTATCTGCTAAATTTGTAATTTTTGTTAACTTTACACCATGACCAACTTTCAACTGAAATTGCGTAACAGTAGGACCCTGTGTTACATTTTCGATTTCTGCTTCAATTTGGAAATCTTTCAGTGCCTGCACTAATTTTTCGGCCTGCATATCCATCCAAACCTTATCTTCACGTTGTTCAACTGGTGGATTTAAAAAACTCATCGCATGCAATGTATCTGGTTTCACATAAACTTCTGGTTTTTCTTCCATCACAAGTTGAACGGCTCCCATTGAAGGAGCTGTCCCCTTCACATTATTCAAATCTTCAATAATTGTTGAGACCGTTTCTTTCTCGTTTGTAAGTGGTTCTTGTACTGGCTGCTCTGTACAAAGGGTGTCTTCTATTTGCGTGACTGTGGAGGGATACACCTCATTAGTAGAAGTATCTACTTCTTTTTTATATGAATTAAGCGTAACAGTCGGGCGCAACGGAGAAGCTGGAATCAACTTTTCAAGTTCCTTTGCCTTTTCTCCTCGGCGCATTTTTTTCTTTTCAGAAGGTAATAATACAACGTTAAATGGACGAGCCTTTTCTACATGGTTTAAAAAGCTTTCTGGAACGGTTTCATCCGCTTCTTCTAACATAAGTGTTGCCTCTGTTTCTTCAATAACTGCTTCGACCTGTTCACTTGGTGCAATTTCTTCAATTGTTTCAGCTAATTCTTTAATAGCCTCAACCACAGGTAGCTCTTCTACTTCACGCTCTGTTACAGTAAGTTCTTCTTCGATTGCTTGTTCTAAAGATGGTATTTGACCACCTGTTACAGGTTGTTCAATGCCTTGCTCCATTAATTCCATTGCCTGTTCTAATGTTTGTTGAGGCGCCTCTAGAATTTCTTCAACGACTTCTTCAGGTTCAACAATAACTGGTGATTGTTGTTCTGTAATCGTAGGCTCCTTTTCTATCATTACTTCATCTACTTTTTTTGGTTCATTATACTCATTTTGTTGCTCTGAAATCGGTGTTGAAACAATCTTGATATTTTCTACATCTTTACTAATCGGCTCTGCAATATCCATAACTGTTTTTTCTTCTGCATGACGAAGTTCTACCTGATTCAAAATATCTTCAGAAGATTTTATTTCAACTGGCTTTTTATCGTTAATCGTACGTACCAATTCACGTTGCGCTTCAATATGCTCAACTGTCACAATTGGACGTTTTGGTGGCTCTTGGAAACCATAAATAGGTGACGGTACATCCATTGGCTCGAATTTTTTCTTCACAGGTTCTTCTTCGCTAAATGTTTGTTTCGGTGCTACATACAATTCACGTGGAGGTGTCTGTTCCTGTTGACGTACTTGTGGTTGTTGCTGCACAGGGTGCGGACGAGATTTTGGTTTTTGTTCTATATGAGCGACATGTTGTACTCTGGGCTTTCTTACTTCCGGCGCTACCCCTGTTTCTGTAAATGGGTTATATCGCTCTCTACTAATACGTTTCACAGTTCTTATTAATCCTTGTGGTTGTTGACCAAATGGTGAAAAATCTGCAGGTGGCTTTTGATAAACAGGCTCCTGAACTGGCATTGCTTGCTCTTGGAAAAATGGGCTTTGTGTTTCCGGCATATCATACACATCTGCATAGACATCCTCTAACGGTGGTTGTTGCTGTGATTTTTTTTCCTTCTGGAAATCTACAGCTGTTTCCGGCATATCATATGTTTGATAAGCTTGTTCTACTTGTGGCTCTTCATAATACTCATAGGGTTGCTCATCTATATAGTCACGACGATCCTCGTAATATTCTTGCTGTTCTTCACTATCATCTTTCTTAAAGAGTTTTTTAAAGAAACTCATGTCAATCACTCACTTCCAATTGAATTCCCTTCATTTTACCAATAATAAATACACAGGTGCAATGAACACCCTAATATTCAGCGTAAAATGGCTATTTTCACAATATGTATTTAGCCCCTAGGACTTATTTATTTTAATCTACTTTGTCAAAATTTAAAAAAACCGTGCACAAGGCACGGTTTCATTACTTTATAAGTCCACTGCATCTTACGTTTTTATGCGTGGAAAGGTGCGCCCACTTCTGCATTATCATCTAAAACAAGAATACCACGTACTTGTGGAGCATTCGGAATGGCTAATTCACGTGCCGAACACATCATACCGTAAGATTCAACTCCACGTAATTTTGATTCAACAATAACTGTACCAGAAGGCATAACAGCACCAATTTTTGCGACAACAACTTTTTGACCTTGTGCAACGTTTGGTGCGCCACAAACAATTTGTAGTGGAGCTTCTTCATCAACTTGCACTTGGCAAATGTGTAATTTGTCTGCATCTGGATGGTCTGCGATTTCTAACACATGGCCCACAATAAATTTTGGTGTTAAATCAACATCTAAATCAAGTGTTGCACCGCATTTTGTAAGTGCTGCTTTTAAAGTGTCAACAAATTCCTCTGATAACTCTACGTTGCCGCTCACACCATCTAAATTCATATATGCTGAAGCATTAAATAAGTTAAATGCTTTTACTTCTCCTGTAGCACCTTCTTTTACAAAAACAACATCTTCGTGACGTTCAAGTTCAACTTGTACGACTGGTTCTGTTGTTAATTGTACTAATAAAGTGTCGCCAACATGTGGCTTATTGTAAGATACGATCATTTTTTATCCTCTTCCTGTTTTCGATTCTTTGCCATAATGAAGATTGGCTCTAATTTTCCGTCCTCATAAATAAATGATAATGACGTAATTGGTACTGTTCCAATCGAGAAGAAATGCATCGTCATTTGAGCGAGCACATCATAACCCGTTGGATTTTGAATATCAGCAATAATTAAAACGTCTTGATGGGGTACTGCTACCGCCATCTCCCCTTTTATTTTACCACGCATTTCACGTAAAAAGGATTCATTTAATAAACGACTTGCATCATAACCATCATTTTCATTCAAAAAATAGAATGTATTGCCAGCTACTTCATCTTTTTTGACCTTTGTAGAAAGTTCACGAGCTTTAAAACGTGCTGCTTCTTTCATCTGTGCCTCATCTAAATGAAGTTTTTTGAGCATATCCGTATCAATTAAACGATAGGTACGACCTAAATCTAACGCATAATAAACAGTTGTTTCTGCTGTATGCTCCGATGTAATAAAATCAAAACCTTCTTTTGATTTTTTCGGAAATGAGCCAGAACGAATTACTGGATAAATCGCCGCGGTATTTTGAAAACCTTGTTGTTCCTGTGCCATCGCTTTAAATGTTTCATCGATTGTATAAACAACCTCATCAACAGCTTTATTTCCGCGCTCTTCATACTTTGCTAACGTGTCACCAAGCGTCATATCTAGGCCCTTGCCTAATACTTTATGCTCGATGCGTAATTTATTTGTTTTTTCATCTAACGACCAAGTGTACCTCTCTTCACCTAAGCGTTGTTTTAAAATTTGGATGAGTTCGTTTGCTTTCACGTCATCAGTCCTTTTCTATTGTTTCGTTAAAAATGCTTCAATTTCAGATTGCGTTTTGCGGTCTTTTGAGACAAAACGACCTGTCTCTGCACCATGGTCAAATGCTAAAAAGCTTGGAATACCGAAAATATCATTGTCTACACATAAATCAATATAGTCATCGCGGTCAACATAGACGAATTGAATTGGTGAAAATTTTGATTCTACTTCAGGCATAAATGGTTCGATAAAGCGACAGTCTGGACACCAATTTGCCGAAAAGACGAACACAACTTTTTCATTGCTTTTTAATTGTTCAAATTGCTCAATTGACTGTAATTTTTCCATTTCTCATTCTCCTTTAAATGCGTGCAGTTATTTACCTTTTCTAGTTTAATCGTAACATTAATCATTCGCAAAGAAAGTGCTTAGTTCTTTTCAAAATACAGATATTGACCAAGTAATAATGTTAGGATATGTTCAAACATCGCCTGGCGGTCGACATAGCCATTTGTAAATACACCGATGGCACCAGAATGTTCTCTTGTATTTACTTGCTGCGCATAGTCGTCCATAACAGGTCCTAGTTCGCGACCTTTTTGAATTTCTAGTGCAATTTCTTTTGGTAACGGGATTTGTGCGCCAGCAGCAGTGTACACTTGGCCTGTTTTCGTTGCTAGTGCTGCCCAGTTGCATAAATACATTACGCCATCTAACATCTTGACGCCACCCTCTAAACCAAAACCAAATTGCGCATCTGTTACCGTTAGTGTTGCTTTTGCACGATTCATAGCACCTTGACGTGTTTCCTCATCAGACATTGGTTGCTCGGAAACATCCGAATTTACACTTACCGCTTCAAATACGATTGCTTTCTTTATGTACATTTTCACAACTTTTTGTACTGCCTGTGTTTTTGCACGATTTTTCGTTCCAATTGCAATTTTCACTGTCATTCCTCCACATAAAAATACCGACTTTATCCTAGAACAAAGTCGGAATGTATTTAAACGTTTATTTACCTAAAATTGTTTTTAATGTTGATGCATCTGCTGCGCGTACTAAGGCAACAATTAACTCTTTTGCTGCATCAATATCATCTGTATTAATAATCGATGCATGTGAGTGAATGTAACGTGAGCAAATCCCGATAACGGAACTTGGAACACCATCATTTGAAATGTGTATATTCCCTGCATCCGTACCACCTGGCGATACAAAGTATTGATATGGAATATTATTAGATTCAGCTGTATCTAAAATGAATTCACGCATTCCTTTATGTGTTACCATTGTGCGGTCAAAAATGCGTAATAATGGTCCTTTACCTAGCTGACCAAATTGCGTTTTATCTCCTGTTGCATCATTTGCCGGACTCGCATCTAATGCAAAGAATAAATCTGGTTTAATCATATTTGCCGAAACTTTCGCACCGCGAAGTCCTACTTCTTCCATCACGTTTGCTCCAGCGTATAATGTATTCGGTAATTTTTCACCGTGTACTTCTTTCATTAATTCTAATGCTAAGCCACAACCATAACGATTATCCCAAGCTTTTGCCATGACTTTTTTTGGGTTCGCCATCACTTGGAATTTACTATCTGGAATAATGGATTGTCCTGGAATAATTCCCATCGACAAGGCATCTTCACGATCATCTGCACCAATATCAATTAACATATTTTTAATTTCCATCGGTTTATTACGTTGTTCTGCTGATAATAAATGGGGTGGAACAGAGGCGATAACGCCTGGAATTGTTCCATTATTTGTGTAGACAAGCACGCGTTGTGCAAGCATCACCTGGTTTGACCAGCCACCTAATGTTTGAAAACGAATCATGCCGTTCTCTGTAATTTGTGTCACCATAAAGGCTACTTCATCCATATGCCCTGCGACTAAAATTTTAGGCGCACCCTCTTCACCATGTTTTACCCCAAAAATACCGCCTAGATTATCTTGAACAATTTCATCTGAATATTGTTCAAGATATGTACGCATGTAAGCACGTACCGCATGTTCATTTCCTGGAGCCCCCGGTAATTCAGTTAATGTTTTAAACATCTCTAATGTTTGTTGATTCAACGGAAATTCCTCCCCTTTATATGTGAAATTCGCTATCATACATTTCTATTGTAGCTTTCTATGACTTGAATTGCTACATTACTATTTCGTTTCTCGTGATAATTCCAAACTTTTCTAAAAATGAATTATAATTCACCACTCTCCCTGTTTTCTATTTACACTTCTTTTCATTCGTGTGATACACTATACATATAGTTAAATTAAGGGGGAAAACCAATGAAATTACGTGACTTTTTAATCGGCGTTGCAACTGGTGTTGCCGCTGCATACGTGCTTAAAGAAGCTTCTACACGTGTAAATCCAAATCGCAATCCTAACTCTGTTCTTGAAGATATTAAAAATCAATTCAAGCAAGAAGGTCCAATTGACGGTTCTTGGATTTACATGCAACCAGAAACGTTCAAAAAAGAAAACATTTCAATCCCTGTTTACAAAGGCGGCATCTCTCGCGTAGAAGATGGCGAACAAGTAAACTTCGAATTCGCTGCTGATGCAAAAAGCGGTGCAATCGTTGACCTAGTACGCGTTTAATCGCTACATAAAAAGGAATCGTGCTGTTCGCACGATTCCTTTTTTTATTTACTAAATTCCATAGTCACTATGTGTTACCGGCACTTCTTCTAACACTTCTTTCCCTGTCGTATCCCATTTGATGACACGATGGAAGTTATCATGATAGAACGATACATAGTAACCACGTTCTAAAATTTCTTTTGTTAAGCGTTCTTTTGCAAAAACAGATGTCATTGGATAATCATCATACGCCATTACCCATAATGGATTTTGGTGAGCAGTCGTTGCTAAAATATCACCCATATGAATTAACGTATCACCTTGTTGTTCAAAGCGAATCACAGCATGTCCATCACTATGACCACCTGTATGCTCCATTGTAATGCCTGGTACTACTTCAAATGAATCCTTAAATGTCTTCACCTGGTTTTGAATCGGCTCCCAATTTTCGCGCCAATAGGTTGCTTTCGAACGAATATTAGGACTACAAAGCTCATTCCATTCTACATCTGACACATAAATGGTGGCATTTTCAAATACAGGGACAAGCACGTCACCCTCATAGCGCGTTAAACCACTTGCATGGTCAAAATGCATATGTGTCATCAAAATAACATCAATATCAGCGGTTGTCAATCCAAGCATATGTAAACTTTCTTCAATATGCGATTCACGTGTTACACCATAATTACGCTTTTGCTTATCATTTAATTTTCCACTACCGATACCAGAATCAACTAAATAGTTCGTATCCCCATACTGTACTAAAATTGGATGTGTTGGTAACGGAATTTGATTATGATCATTTACTTCATATTTCCTTGTCCATAATGGTTTAGGAACAACCCCAAACATTGCTCCCCCATCAAGCCATGTCATTCCTCCATCAAGCCATGTAAAGCTCATATCGTGAAATTGGAATTTATCCATATCTATGTCCCCCTTTGTCAAAAATACAGTTTAATCGTAACATATTCGTTCATAAAATAGAATATATTTACATTTTTTAAAACAAAAAACTACCTAATATATCTTTTTTTCATCAACAAAAAAAGCAGATGATGCGACATTTTGCACACCACCTGCTTTTTGTGAAGAACTCGCTTATTTTTCTGTCATAAATTGTGCTTCTAAACGATAAATCGGTTGGCCTTTTGAAGAGAATTTTTCTTCATATTCAGTCATGATATTATCTTCAACATCATCATTGTGTAAATCTAATGACACTAATTTTAGTTTCATACCATAATCTGTTAAGCTCATTAATGAGAATTCAAATAAGCCACGGTTATCTGTTTTGAAGTGAATTTCACCGTTATCAACTAATACTTTTTCATATAAGCTTAAGAAGTTTGCATGTGTTAAACGACGTTTTGCATGGCGTGTTTTTGGCCATGGATCAGAAAAGTTTAAATAAACTTGGCTCACGTCACCTTTTGCAAAATATTCTTCTAACTTAGAACCATTCACATTTAATAAGCGTAAATTTTCAGGTTGTCCAGCTTCTACTGCTTTTTTTGCAGCGATTACAATGACACTATCAAATAATTCAATTCCGATATAATTAATGTTTGGATTTGCTTTCGCCATTCCAGTAATAAATTGCCCTTTACCCGTACCTACTTCAATGTGTAATGGATTATCATTACCGAATAATTCATTCCAACGACCCTTATAATCTTCTGGATTTGACACGACTAAATCTGGATGTTCATTTAAATAGTCTTCTGCCCAAGGTTTGTTACGTAATCTCAACGTTCTTTCCTCATTTCTATAAGTTGCATTTCAACAATTCATTATTCAAGAAATTCAGCAATTAGTCAAGCGGGTTACGTGCCAAACGAAATGATTTGGGCTGCATTTTGATTGTAATGACTTCTTTTGAAAGGCCAACATCTTCACCATCGGCATGGCCTTGTATAGGTCCGCTATAGTGAATAGTAAATGCTTCTGCACTTATTTGTGACACATGTTTTTTAAAATTCACATGCTTTCCTTTAAAAATAGTCGCGAACAAAAATAATAATTTTAATCGCGATAAATTTTCAACGATTGTTAATTCAAAGCGACCATCATCCGTTCGTGAATAAGGTGAAATTTTCATTCCTCCACCAATAAATGGTTGATTACTTATTGTCGTAATCCACACATTTTTATAAATCTTACGTTTCGTTTCGTACTCTACTACGACATCAAATGGTTTGAATGTCATAACTTCTTTAATTAGAATAATGATATAGGTTAGTCGCCCTAAGTTCATGCGATTTAACCAATTTTTTAGAGGTGTTTTATTTACTTCATAAACAATTTTCGCATCCACTCCATAGCCAATATTATTCATAAATATATGCTGACTATCCGTAAACAATACACCTGTATCTTCTTCAGTAATAACAGGATTGCTAAAAAACGCCTCAATTTCTGCAGCTGTTTTAAACGCGCTGAATCCACGACCAAAATCATTCCCAGAACCCCCATTCATCACACCAATTATAATATTTGAATGATGAACAGCACCTTGAATTGCCTCATGAATAGTGCCATCTCCACCAATGACGATACAAAGCTGGTCTCCTTCATTCTGTGAAATTTTATCAATGAGCGCTGTCGCATGACATGGCCCTGTTGTTTGATGCAATTCATATGGACTTTTTAGTGTTGCAATAACACTGGCTACAACTTGCTTCGCACGACCATTTCCTGCTCGTTCATTAACAATAATATGAAGCATCATAAATCAAACTTTTCGACATCATCTTTCGTTTTGTACCAATCTGCACGGTTAAATGATGTCGTTTGTGAATGTTCTAAAAGTGCCTCTGCCGCTTTAAATTGTAAATGTTTCATTGGAGATGCATTGCATTTTAATTCCTCAAACCATGCGTCATAATGACGACGGTCGACAATTTTAATACCATAAATCGACCCAGGATAATCGATGTAGCCATTACGTGATAATAAAATACGATGAATATCAAGAGATACATCTGCCTCTTCAAAAATTTGGTGTACAACCTTTTCCATACGTTTAAGACCGATTAATGGATTTAATACACGTTTATCTTGTTCACCGATTTTCTTTGTCCAAAAACGCTCCTTACTGTCTCCTGTAAAAGCTGCAACATCCTCTTCCTCAACTAATTGAATCACATAACATTCCGTTGGTGCTAAAACAATAACACCTATTTCAATCGGCGCTTTCTTTAATTGTAAAATTGGATCATACAACACAAAATATGTATCAGGTAATTTTTGTACGAGCGTGCGAAGCCATGTATCTCGCTGGTATTTTGGATCAAGGTGTGATTTTTCACGCAATGTTGAGCTTGCCCATTTTAATTGAAAATGAAAGAGTTGATCTAAGTACATTCGTTTTAATTCCTCTTCATTTTGTGGATTGTACAATAAAGTCGGATTAAAATTAAGTGTGCTCACTTCATCAGGAATCAAATTGTCTGCCCTATCATCAATTTCTAATGCGCTAGAACCTTGCTCCCATGGATTATCCCAAGATTCTTTTTCTTTACGTTTAAATAAACGTTTGAATAAATTTGGCTTCTTATTCTGTTCGTCAATCATTATTTCTTCTAATTCTAGAGCTGCATGATTGTTTGCGCGCCATTCCTCATTCATTCGTTTCCACTGTACATGCTTTAACCGTACATATTGCGTTGGGTAACGTTTGAGGTCAATTTGATAACGTGATACATAATCTTGTAGCTTAATTAATTGTGCCATCTTTATCACTCCATTCTTTCGAACAAAAAGAAGCGATATTTTTATACAGAATATCGCTTCTTGCTATGTGTATACATTGTAGTATATCGGAATTAATTGTTAAATTGTAATGCTTTCTTGCACTTTAGCTTCGAAAGCTTGTTGAAGTTTTCGCGTTGTTTCTCCTGGTTCCCCGTCGCCAATAATCGTATCGTTAATTTGGATAATCGGTGAAACCTCTGCTCCTGTAGATGTAAAGAACACTTCATCCATTGTAAGTAATTCTTCTACTGTCATAGCCTCTTCAACAATTTCAATACCTTGTTCTTTTGCACAGCGGAATACAACATCTCGTGTAATGCCTTTTAAAATCAAATTATTTGCTGGATGTGTATAAACTATTCCATTTTTTACACCATAGACATTCGAAGAAGAACCCTCTGTTACGATGTCTTCACGATGTAAAATGGCTTCAGCACAATCAGCCTCGTGTGCAGCTTGTTTTGCTAATACAGCCCCCAATAAATTTAAGCTCTTAATATCACAACGTAACCAGCGAATATCATCATATAATACTGTTTTTACCCCTTGTTCAAACTGTTCAACTGGACGATCACTTACTTGTGTATAAGCTGTAAATGTCGCACTCGCTTCATCTGGGAAATAATGCTGACGTTCAGCAACGCCACGTGTTACCTGCATATAAACATGTCCTGTATTTAATTGATCTGCTTCTACTAAATCGTAGACCATTTTATGCAGCACATCTTTTGTATAAGGAATGATAATGCGTAACTCATCTGCTGAACGATAGAAACGATTAATATGCGCTTCCATTTCAAATAAATTACCTTTATACACTTTAATTACTTCATAAACGCCATCACCAAATTGATAACCTCGGTCCTCAGCGTCAATTTTCGCTTCATTACGGTTCATTAATTGATCATTTACCCAAATATGTGTCATTACGCCACACTCCCTTTACGTTCAATAATTGCTCGTTTATTATTACAAAAAAATAGTAGAATAGCAAAAATAAGCTTGTATTGAAAAAATTTAATACGCGTCCCCTGTTATGCTTTAACCGTTGCTAATTCAACGATTGCATCTGCATAAATTACTGCTGCCTTAACTAAATTTTCGATAATAACATATTCGTCATGTTGGTGTGCAATATCAGGCTCCCCAGGAAATAGCATGCCGAATGCGACGCCATTTGGCAATTCACGTGCATAGGTGCCGCCGCCAATAGCTAGCAGTTCCGCTTTTTCTCCTGTATTTCGTTCATAGACAGCTGATAATTTTTGAATTAATTCTTCTTCTGGGGCCACATAATGTGGCTCTGAGTTGTCATCGATAATTAATTCAAAACCCGTTCCTTCAAGCGCTTGTTTTCCCTGTTCAATTGATTTTTCAAAATCATACGATACAGAGTAGCGCATAGATACGCGCACTTCACCAATACGACCCGCTTCATATTCCACAACACCTGCATTTAGCGTTGTATCGCCTGACATTTCATCATTGTATGCAAGACCAAGCGCATGACCTCTTGTTTCTGTCCCAAAGCCTTTAACAATAAAGTCAACAAATTGTTTCGATACAGGTGTTTCCAAATGATTGACTAAAAATGTTGCTAGTTTAATTGCGGCATTCACACCATTGTTTGGCTCCATTGCATGTGCGGATACACCTTTTATTGTTAACGTAAATGTATTTGAGTTATCGTTCGTGATTTCGCCTATCACATTTTCATTTACTAAATACGCTTCAAATTGTTCTTTGATTTGTGATGAAACATTTTTAACAATTGCTGTTGCAAAATCAGGCACCATATTAATACGATGTCCTGCATGGAAAGAACGCAATTGTTCATCATTATCCTTCACATTCATTTGACGATATGTTGTTTCCGCAATGCCTTTTTCCGCATTAATAATTGGAAAATCTGCGTCAGGAGCAAATCCTAATGTTGGAATTTCTTCATTAGCCATATAGTGATTGACACAACGGAAACCAGTTTCTTCATCTGAACCAACAATTAAACGTACACGACGTGATAATGTAATTCCTGCATCTTGAACCATTTTCATTGCTAGCCACGCTGCCATTGTTGGTCCCTTGTCATCAATTGCACCGCGACCAAAAAGCTTGCCATCCTCAATCTCTGCACCAAATGGCTCATGTACCCAATCACTTCCTGCAGGTACAACATCGACATGACAAAGTATGCCAACCATTTCTTCGCCCTGCCCCATTTCAATATAGCCAACTTTATTCGCCATATTTACTACGTTCATCTTCTGAATTTTTCCTTGTTCAAGTATCCAATTTAATGCTTTTAGTGGTCCTTCACCAAACGGTACTTGCTCTGTTGCTGTCGATTCATCTAAAACACTATTAATGCGTACTAATGCTTGTAAATCTTTAATCATTTCCTGCTGACGTTCTTGCGCTTTTTCTAACCAATTCATGAATCAAAACCTCCTAAGCTAATCTAACCTCAGTGTACACCTTACATCATATTATTGGATAGTGATTTCAAAAATACGAACAATATAAACATTAAAATTGTAAAAAGTTCGTTTATTAACCGTAAATTTTTGGTACTATCGTATTTTTTTAAGTTAAATGTATGGAAGAAAATTTGTTTTTCAGCTATAATGGTGGTGTCAGAAACAATCTGACCAACAAAACCGAAAAGGGGATGTCTAAGGCAGCCAATTTAGCCTATGAAACTTCGTATCGTCCGCTAGTCTTGAGAAAAAAGATGAAGGAGTGGTTCACCTTATGAAACCAACAACTGATCGGATGCTTACTCGCATTAAAGATGTGTATATGTATATCCATGAAAATGGCACTGTTACTACGCAAGATTTAGTCGATGAATTTGGCATCACTCCTCGCACCATTCAGAGAGATTTGAATGTGTTAGCCTATAACGACTTGGTAGAAAGTCCAAGCAGAGGTAAATGGACAACGACGCGTAAAAAAGTGAAGATGACATCTTAGAAAGATTCAACGATTTAGCTCACGGCTTTCGTTGAATGAGAAGTGTTAGCTCTAAGAATATAAAACATGCTGATGGCCACCTTCTCGCACTCATATTCAGTGACGTAATAAAAATAATGACCATGCTGCGTCGCTTGGTCATTATTTTTGCCAACAGAATTTAATTGCTTTTACATAGGAGAGAAGAATGCGGGGCATTCTTCTCTTTTTCTATTTACAATAAAAAACAGAAATCGCAAAGATGCGATTTCTGTTTTTTTAACGGCCTTTCAATTGTAGTACTTCTTCTTCTGTCAATTCACGATATTCACCAAGTGCTAGGTCATCACCTAATTGCAATGGGCCCATTGATAAGCGTTTTAAATACGTTACTTCTGTATCAATCGCTTTAAACATTCGTTTTACTTGATGAAATTTACCTTCTGAAATTTCAAGTTCAATTTCAGATTCTACTCCGCTGTTTAAAATCGTCAGTTTTGCTGGTTTTGTTTGATAGCCATCATCAATGATAATGCCTTGTTGAAACATCTCAATATGTTCTGGCTTAACTTCCCCAGCGATTTTGGCATAATACACTTTTGGTACATGCTTTTTGGGAGATAATAAATTATGTGTTAATTGACCATCATTTGTAATTAATAAAAAGCCCTCCGTATCCTTGTCTAAACGTCCTACTGGGAACGGTTCAAAATGACGGTGATACGGTTCTAATAAATCAATAACAGTTTGGTCATAATTATCTTCTGTTGCGGAGATGACGCCTGCTGGTTTATTCATTAATAAATAAAGCATTGGCTCATACGTAACGCGTTCGCCAAAAATAACAACTGCTTGTTTCTCTGGGTCTACTTGTAAGCCAACATCTTTCACGACAACCTCATCAACAGTGACTGCTTTTTGTTTAATGAGCTTTTTCACATCTTTACGTGTACCAAAGCCCATATTTGCTAATAGTTTATCTAAACGCATGTATTTCTCCTAATGAATGTGTAATTTTTTTGCTAAACGTTCAAAACGTGAACCGAGTAGTTTTTGTGCTAATCCTAATTTTAGTGATAAGAAACCATAGACTACTACCCCTACACCACCGCAGATAAATAAATAAACCATCGCAATCCAGCGGGTATTTGGTTCTGGCAAAATGAAGCCAAGTAATGAACGTACAACCATCACGACTGCAACCATAACTGCTGTTAAAATCGCAATTAATAAAATACGGCGCATTAAACGTTTTGGTTTATAATTTAAAACTTTTACGATAACAGCAATGTTAATACCGATTGTGAAGATATAACCAATTGTTGTTGCGTAAATAGCACCTGATGCTTCAAATGCTTCAATCATTGGAATATTAATTGATAATTTAATCAAAATCCCTACTAATAAGCTGAAAATAATCCATTTTTGATGTTCGATACCTTGTAATAATGCAGCAGTTACAGAGAATAATGCAAACAAAATCGCAACTGGTGCATAAAGCGCTAAAATATGTGCGCCCATATCACTTGGTGAATATAAGAAAGCATAAATTTCATATGATAATACGGAAATCCCAATAACAGCTGGTAACGTCACAAATAATAAGATTTGGAATGTCTTATCCATTGTTTCAATTACATCACTATGTTTACGCTGTGTGTAAAAACGTGTAATTGCTGGTACAAGTGCCATCGAGAAACCTGTTGCCAACATCACTGGAATCATAACAATTTTTTGTGTTGTAAAGTTCAACATACTTAAATATAAGTCGGATACTTTTGCCAGGCCGATTTCTGCCATTGCTGTATTAAATGTTAGCATATCAATTAATTGGAATAATGTTGATGCAATCCCTACGAATACGTACGGAATTGAATACGTTAATACTTCTTTATAAATTTTCACATAGGAGAAATCGCCTGAATCGACGCTTTCTCTTAATTTCAAATCAAACTCAGGCTTTGTCTTTTTCCAATAATAGCCCATGACAAGTAGCCCGCCAAGTGCCCCAATAAATGACGCGAATAACGCGAATGAAATTGCTGATTCTGGTGTTCCATTGAATAAGCGCATCATAATAAATGCACCGACTAAAACGACAATGATACGCACAATTTGTTCAATTAATTGTGATACGGCTGTTGGTGTCATATGGCCGTATCCTTGGAAGAATCCTCGTGTAATACTCATAAAAGGTACTACAAGTAATGCAAAACTTACCCAGCGAATAACGCCGGCAATCTGATTTGTTGTAAAAATCTGTTCATCGTCTTTAATCACCATTCCCGCAATAGGGTCTGCTAATAAATAAAGTGCCGCAAAACAGACAACTCCCGAACCAATCATAATGAAGACACCGGACTTCATTAACTTACGGCCTGCTGCATAATCTCCTCGACTATTATACTTCGAGACAAATTTCGAAACGGCAACAGGTGCACCCGATATCGCAATCGATAGCATAATTGAGTATGGAATAAAACCGTAAGAATAAAGTGCCACATTTTCCTCACCAATGATGGCATAGAATGGGAATACATAAATCAAGCCAAGTACTTTCGATAAAAACATACCGATCGTTAAAATGGCTGTCCCTTTCATAAATGATGACATACTAACCTTCCATTCTTTTTCAAAAAATAAAAATCACTAAATTTTAGTTTACAACTCGAACGGCAATTACTCAAATAGTTTCTTCACATCGTGTATAATAAATTGAACTGACATTCCAATTTAGAAAGTGAGCGTTTTAATATGTATGATGTAATCGTCATCGGTGGTGGCCCTTCTGGATTAATGGCCTCAATCGCCGCTGGTACGAACAATAAAAAGGTGTTATTACTCGAAAAGGGTAAAAAACTTGGACAAAAATTAGCAATTTCCGGAGGTGGCCGTTGTAATGTAACGAACCGTTTGCCTGTCGATGAAATTGTTAAACACATCCCAGGGAATGGTCGCTTCCTTTATAGCCCCTTCACAGTTTACAACAATGAAGACATTATTGCCTTCTTTGAGGGGTTAGGTGTTGCCTTAAAAGAAGAAGATCATGGCCGTATGTTCCCTGTATCGAACCGTGCACAAGACGTGGTAGATGCGCTATTAAAAGAAATGGCTCGCTTAGACGTTGAAATCCGTAAACAAACAACCGTTGCCAAGTTATTAATGGACGACGAAAAAATCTTAGGTGTACGCTTAGAATCGGGTGAAGAAATTAAAGCAAATGCTGTGGTTGTTGCAGTGGGTGGTAAAGCTGTTCCACAAACTGGTTCTACAGGAGATGGCTATCCTTGGGCTGAGCGCGCAGGTCACACTGTGACAGATTTATACCCAACGGAAGTTCCCTTGTTGTCAAATGAGACGTTTATTCAGTCAAAAGAGTTGCAAGGTTTAGCACTTCGTGATGCAGCCGTTTCTGTATTAAAGAAAAATGGTAAAGCCATTATCACACATCAAATGGACATGCTCTTCACACACTTTGGACTAAGTGGTCCAGCGATTTTACGTTGTAGCCAATTTGTTGTAAAAGAATTAAAGAAAAATGGCGGCAAGCCGGTTACAATACAAATTCAAGCGCTTGTTGACTACAATGCAGAATCTGCTTTCCAATTACTAATGAAGCAAGCAAAAGCAGATCCAAAGAAAGCCTTAAAAAATATTTGGAAAGGTATTGTTCCAGAGCGTTGGTTATTATTTTTAATGCAGCGCGCTGCTATTTCTGAAGCTGCAACAGGTGCTGATTTATCAAACGAACAAGCACGTCATTTAGCGAAAGAGCTAACAGGATTTGAAATGACTGTTTATGGCACACAACCTTTAGCAAAAGCTTTTGTTACAGGCGGCGGTGTATCTGTCAAAGAAATCGAACCTAAAACAATGGCCTCTAAGAAAAAGCCAGGTCTTTATTTCTGTGGTGAAATTTTAGATATTCATGGCTATACAGGTGGCTATAATATTACATCTGCTCTTGTTACAGGGCGTATTGCTGGTGACAGTGCCGCGAACTTTTCTTTTTGATACACGTTCCTATTAGGTATTCAATGCAAAGGGAGGCTGGGAAGTGAAAAAACGCAAGTCATGGATAAAATGGATAATCGGATTGATTATTGCATCTATCCTATTAGCAACTTGTGCAGTTATTGCTATTATTCAAATTTTCGATGCTGCCAAAACAACATTGCCAGACCCTACTAACCAACAACAAGTACGTGAAAAATTTATTGGAGAAATTGGGGAGGTTGCACGGGAAGTTGCTGCAGAGCATGATCTTTATGCCTCAGTGATGATTGCCCAGGCCTCGCTTGAAAGTCATTTTGGTACGAGTGGTCTTGGAAGTGAGCCAAACTATAATCTTTATGGGATTAAAGGTAAATACGATAATCAATCCGTCAAAATGAAAACACAAGAAGACGATGGAAAAGGCAATATGTCGACCATCAAAGCTGATTTCCGTAAATACCCTGATTACCATGCTTCTATGGAGGATTACGCTGCATTATTAGCAAAAGGTACTTCATGGAATAAAGATATTTATGCTGATACGTTTAAGACAAATGCACGAACGTATCAAGAAGCAACAGAGGCATTAACCGGTAGCTATGCTACTGACTCAAGCTATGCTGAAAAGTTAAATGCCTTAATTGAGCAATATGATTTAGAAGCATACGATACTTCTGCTACGAAAAAAATTGTACGAGCAAAATTTTTCGATAATGTAGAGGATATTGCAAAAGAATATAATATTTCAGAAACGCTTATTCGTCAGTGGAATCACTTGACGACAAATGAGTTAAAAAAAGAAGATAAAGTTATTTTATATATTTCTCAATAACGATAAAATAGACTGGGGCAGAACTTATCTCCTATCGATTATCGGTCCGCAATAATAAAAGAAGGAATCGCTTTTGCGATTCCTTCTTTTATCATGCTTACTTTTTCGACTGAAATATTTTTTAGGTCAGTCTCTTTTTTAGTCCATTTAATTTAACGGGAAAAAATATTTCTCAAATAATACACAAGGCTTAATAACTCGCGGAATAAGTTAATAAAATCTAAATATAGATCCAGTGCAACAAGTGGCACATCTTCATCAGTAATCGTTTGATGACGAATTTGGTTCATATCATATAGTGTATAAGTGACAAATAATAGAACGCCAATAGCACTTGCGATTACCATAATAATATCACTAAAGCCTACAAAAATTGAAAGAATTGAGAAAATAATAACCCCTATTAAAATGATGAATAAAAACTTACCCCATCCAGCTAAATTTGCTTTCAAATTATAACCAATGAAACCTACGATAATAAAAATAGCAGCTGTCGTACCAAAGATGACTAACACTAATCCGCCACCTAAAGCGCCCATATAAAAGTTTAATAAACTATATAATGTAATCCCTGTTAGTAACGCAAAAATTGACGATAACCACTTACTCATACGACGAGCTGTACGACTGAACATAAAGATAATCAAAATAATAATTGTCGAAATTGAAATCGGCAATACAAGTGCTGGTGGAATAAATACGCCAATGAATAGGCCTACTGCAGTTAGTACCCATAAGATTGTAAAGAACCGTAGTACTTTACCAAATTGTGAATCCATCTAAATCTCTCCTAATAAAATGTCTTTGTTTATTATACGTTCGATTACTTAAATAGTTTCATTTCATACGACGAATTGTAATATTAAGTGCACCACTCAAAATAAATAAAAAAAGACCCATTCAATATGAGCCTGTATAATTAAAGTTCCTACACCAAAATCAACAGGGGG
>NZ_JBHUOR010000122.1:0-30288 GCF_042686175.1 Kurthia populi
TCTTTTCAGCAAATTAGTACTGGCAGAATCATTGGGTTCGCATTCATCCCCTCCCTACTCACTACGTTCCTTGAGGGAGCGGTATTCTGCGAAGAAATGATAAAATAGAGCGTGTACCATTATGCCAATCAAGTGCCATTAAGCCACTTTCACCAGGCTTTAGTGTCGCTGCGCGCTTCTCCAATTGTTCATGTGTATTTTGTGGTGCAAATGTCTGAACAAAGCTTGCAAATAAATCCCCAACAGCAGGTTGTCCAGCCTCATATCCATAAAGGCCTGGGATAATCGAATCTTTTACGACACCGGAAATGCCTTCAATCTCATGCAGCTCTTCATGCACCATCAAATGACAAGTAGAGGTGCCCATGACCATTAATAATGTGCCGGATTCATGAACGCCTGCGCCAATAACACCCGCATGTGCATCAATAATACAAGTAGCAACCGCAATACCCGCTGATAAGCCAAGCCTTGTTGCCCAATCAGCGGTCAAGGTTCCTGCACAGTCACCAATTTTTTTCACGGGCGCTGTTAATTTTTGTTCGATTGTTTGACCAAGTAGGGCATCTACTTGTGAAAAATAGTCAGACGGGAAGCCATCTTCCTCTGTCCAACATGTTTTAAAGCCAAGTGCACAATTATTTTTCGTGAAATTTTGTGTTAGTTGCCCAACAATCCAATCCCCGGCCTCAATAAAATGAGCAGCAGCGTCGTAAATTTCAGGGGCTGCGCGAAATGTTTCAATAATTTTTGGGATAGCCCATTCTTCGGAAATAGTAGAGCCAAGTTGTCGGAACCAGCGTGCGTTTTGTTGCTGTGCAATCGTATAGAGCTCATCTTTAATAGGAAGAGAGAGCTGATGTTTCCAAAGCTTTACATAAGCATGATGATTTTTCGTAAATTCAGATTGGAAGCAAAGCGGTTCATAACAAGCATCAACGGGTAAAATTGTCGATGAAGTGAAATCAAAACCAATACCGATAATTTGCGATTTTGTAATAGTCGTTTTATGAAGCACCTGGGGAATACCTTGCGTTAGCACATCCACATAATCTTGGGGATCTTGAATAGCTGCACCAGATGGCAACGTATATGGAATTCGTTCATCTCCTTCTGTAATGACATGATGTGCATAAGGAATGACAGCGCTCGCTATTAATTTTCCGTTGACGGCATCAACGAGTAGTACACGACCAGATTCCGTACCATAATCAACACCAATTACATAGTTTGTCATAGTCAACAACTCCTTAAATAAACTTATTTATAACAATAGCATAATAGGGAAAAAATGTATCTTTATCTTAATTGTAGTAAAAAAATTAAAAAAATAATTTTTTTAGGTTTTATTTATTATCATAAGGGGTAAAAAAATAACTTGATAATATTATGAGTAAAGTAGCGTTTAATTTTGTAGAAGTATAATATGAAGTGATTATTTTTGGGTAGTTTTGGAATATTTATTATAAAAAATAACTATTTAGTGGTATTTAAGTCTTTATTTTATAAATATTTAATGTTATTATATAACTATAAAAAGGGAAAAGGATGTAAGCATATGAATACGAAAGTTGAAAAAAGTGATTTGTTTTTCCTACAAGATAATCGTCTATCGCTTGCAGCTAAAGGCTTATTAATGTATTTACTCGTTAATCCCGAAGAGCGGTATGCTAATTGTGAGAATTGGTTATTGGATTCTAATAATACAGCAGATGAAATGGAAACGATTTTTTGTGAACTTGTGCGTTTTGACTATATTTTAGTGAAAGAAAATCATTTAAAATTATCCTTTCTTAGCGAAAAGTATGAGGAAGTAAAAATCTAATTATTAATTATGAAAGCAAGGTAAGTAATTACTTGCTTTTTTATTTTGAGCGATTTAAAATAGAGTTGTAAGTAAATACTAACTTTTTTCAAAGGAGCGATTTTTATGTCATATAAAAACGTAACAATAGCAGGTAGCGGTGTTTTAGGTAGTCAAATTGCATTCCAAACAGCTTTCTTCGGTTTTAATGTAACCGTTTATGATATTAATGATGCAGCAATCGAGCATGCAAAACAATTATTTGCAAAACATAAAGAAACATATGCAGCTTATTTCAAAGATGAGGCGCGTGCACAGCAAGCATTTGAAAGCTTAAACTATTCAACTGATTTAGCTGAGGCGGTAAAAGATGCCGATTTAATCGTAGAGGCCGTACCAGAACGTATGGATATTAAAAAAGGTTTCTACGAACAATTAGCGCAAGTAGCACCAGAAAAAACAGTCTTTGCATCAAATTCATCAACAATGCTTCCAAGTCAATTTGCAGAATTTACAGGACGTCCTGAAAAATTCTTAGCACTACACTTTGCAAATGAAATTTGGCATAATAACACGGCTGAAATTATGGGGCACCCAGGAACAGATGCACAATATGCAGAGCAAGTAGTCGAATTTGCACGCGAAATTGGCATGATTCCATTCCATCTTCATAAAGAACAACCAGGCTATATTTTAAATTCATTATTAGTGCCATTTTTAGATGCAGGGATGCAGTTATGGGCAAAAGGCGTAGCAGATCCTGAAACAATCGATAAAAACTGGATGATTGCGACAGGTGCACCACGTGGACCATTTGCTATTTTAGATGTTGTAGGCATGGAAACACCTTATAATTTAAACTTAGCAAAAGCTGCAGCAGGTATTCCAGGTACAAAGGAAATTGCTGAAAAATTAAAAACGGAATACATTGATCAAGGTAAAATGGGCATCAATGCAGGAGAAGGATTTTATAAATATCCCAATCCGTCTTATGCAGCACCAGATTTCTTAAAAAAATAAACGTATACAAAAAAAGCAGGAATCGCCTAATTTGCGGTTCCTGCTTTTTATTCATTAAAATTCATATTTTTCACGACTTGTTGATTTCGCTGGAAGTAATAGAGAAATTAAGCCAAGGAAGATAATAAATCCTACAAACGTAAACATATTAAAGTAAATGCTTGTTGAATAGGCATTAATCATTGAAAAGAAGACTTCATTTTGTTGGCTATTTAATGCATTTTTTAATTGGAATGCATCTCTTATCGTACGGAAAAAAACAACGATTGATAAGACACCATAAAGTACAGTCAAGATGATACGTGTACGCGGACTGAAAATGCGATGAAAGTCACGAAGTAATAATACGGCGACAACCGCAAAATAGACAATGAAAATAAAGCCTAATTGAAAGTAAAAGCCATTGTATAAGCCATCTGCATTCGCTTTATATAAATCAATATCAAAATCTGGTGTTAATACGTTCATACTTGCCCAGACAAAGATGGTCGCCAATCCTGTGAAAAACATGGTGATGTATAAAATTAGTTTCAAAATACGACCCTCCATTCTGCTTTGCTTCTATAGTATAACAAAAACAATTATGTATTTTTAGGCATTTTCAAAAAGAATTTGTGGAATAGAATAACTGAGGTGATAATTATGAATTTAACAAATGGTCATTTATTTTGGCCGACGACAACGGCACCACTTACCGTTCCTAAGATAAAACCAAAAGCACACTATGATGTCATTATTATCGGCGCTGGTATGAGTGGTGCATTATGTGCCTATGAGCTGACGAAACAAGGCTACGACGTCTTATCCATCGATAAACGTCATATAGCAGAAGGTAGCACAAGTGCAAATACAGGATTACTTCAGTATAGCAATGACATTATGCTAGTTGATTTGGCGGAACAAATTGGTGAAGAAGATGCCGTTTTGTTTTATCGATTATGTGAACAAGCCATGCAAGATTTAACGACGCTTGCAACGTCACTTTCTCGTAACACAGATTATATTGAACGCCCTAGTATTTATTACGCTTCAACGGCTGAAGATGTTCCACGTTTGCAAAAAAATTATACATTATTAAAAAAGCATGGTTTTGAGGTAGCCTATTTAGATCGACAGGCGCTCGCTAACGAGATGCCATTTAAAAAAGAAGCCGCTTTAAAAACATATGGCGATGCAGAAGTAAACCCAGTGAAGTTTGTACAGGCATTATTTTCAGATGCCAAGCATGATATCGTCGAAGAATGCGAGGTAACTGCTACTTATTCGGAGGAAACCCAGGTGCGTGTTGAGACGTCTAAAGGAACGTTTCATGCCAAGCACGTCATTCACACGACAGGCTATGAAACGCCAGTTGTTGGAAAACGGATTGGGGCAGCAATTCATCGTTCATATGTCGTTGTGACGGAGCCTATTAATGAGCAGCTATGGCAGGACGATGCGCTTATTTGGGAAACAGCACATCCGTATTTATATATTCGAACGACAGTTGATAACCGCTTAATTATAGGAGGGCTTGATGAGGATATTGCAGTGCCTCCGACAGATAAAGCCATTCAGCAGCATGCTGAAAAGCTTTTAAAAGAGGCAAGGGAATTGTTTCCGTCATATGACTTAAAAGCGGCGTATGCATACGGTGCTACATTTGGTGAATCGTATGATAACTTACCGTTTATTGGCGAACATCCAACGAAAAAACGTCAATATTATTTATTAGGCTATGGTGGTAATGGCACTGTTTATTCGATGATGGGTGCAAAAATGATAACGTCCTTCATTAAAGGAAAAGAGCCTGTCGGTGCTCATATCGTACGATTATCACGTACAAATGGCGTGCGATAAAAATATTGTAGTATATTATAAAAAGTTGTTAAACGACTGTAATATCCTTGTTAATAATGATATATAAATGATATTTCTTGCTTGAAAAGTAGTGTTATTGTTAGAAAAATACCATTTCATTTCGGTATATACTTATTATTGCGACAGAATGTTCTTTGTGTAAAAACGAAATTACAGGTATACTACAAGAGGAAATGGAGTGAAACTTATGCAAAAAATGATGCTTTTAACGGCAGTAACCGTTGCAATGTTAGCAGCTTGTGGCAACACGTCCGATAGTTCTAGCGCTGACAATGAGCAAGCACCAGTGACTCAAACAGCCGAGGAATCTTCAAGTGCGTCTACTACAAAATCGGAGGATGCACAGTCTGAAGCGGATGAGAAGCAAGAAGAGTCCACAACATCCGATAGCAAGGATAGTAGTGCATCAGAGAAAGAAGCTGTAGCGGATACATCTTCAAAAGAGGAAAAGACTACTAAAGAAGAAACGAAAGAAACAGCAACAACGGAAGAAGAAGAGGAAGTCGAAACTGTCAGTGGTGAAACAGCTACAGAAACAGTGAAAGCCGATTTAACCAAACCATTAAGCTTAAACGAAGATGCAACAGATGATTCAATCGTTATTTACGATATGAACGATGAACAATTTATTACAACACGTGTAGATTATTCATATGCTGCAGAAGGTTCTCAAACGAAAAAAATCTTAATGACCTTATATGATCGCTATTATACGACATACTTCAATAATTACGCTGTATCAAAAGATGAGAAAAAAATCATTCTTGATTTTAATGGTCAAGGAATGTTAGAAAATAATTTTGTTTATACAAATGAAAACTATGTAGAAATCATTACCTCATTATTTGCGAATTTCCCTAAGCTTGAAACCATTCAATTTAAAGTAGATGGTCAAGTAACAGAACTTGATAACTTCACGGAAACATCACGCGCTGATTGGAAGAAAATGCTTGAGCAAAATGATTACACATACAATGTTGTAGAAAATTAATAACTTATGGATAAAGTGTGGAGCCGTTACAAAGAGTTTGTGACAGCACCACGCTTTTTTTAATTCATTTTAAATGAACCGCTGCTTTTGTATCGCTTGCTATTTATAATAGTAGTAATAATGTATGAATGGAGAGATAAAGATGTCTACGAAACAAATGTTAATCGGAATGTTTGTTATGGCCATTGTGACCTTTGTAGCCGTTTATTTAACCGCTATTTTTGAAAATGTTTGGATTTGGGGCGTCTGGTTCATGCTGATGGTGTTGTTGGTCGCGTGGACTGCCTTTATTAAACCAAAATGGAAAAAATCATCACAATCGTAGAGAATGGAAACGTGAGGATTCTCTTTAATGAAAGCCAAAATCGTTGTGATTTTGGCTTTTTCTTATAGAAGAAAATAAAATAATGAAAAGAATTACGTTATACTTGTGAGAAGGAGTGATTAACATGCGATTACTAATTGCAGAAGATGAAGTATTAATGCAGGAACTATTAACGTTGCACTTAAGTCCAGAGTATGATGTCACAATCGCTAAGGACGGGGCAGAGGCGCTTGAGAAAATTAATTTAGAAACATTTGATGCAATTTTATTAGATATTATGCTGCCGTATGTAGACGGCTTTACGTTATGTGCAGAAGTACGTCGTATGGGGCAGACACCGATTTTAATGCTAACAGCTCGCACAGAGGTAGAGGACCGCGTACGTGGCCTCGAGCTTGGTGCAGATGATTATTTAGTGAAGCCATTTGATTTTGCAGAATTGAAGGCGCGTATTCATGCATTAATCCGCCGTGCGACCATGCAGGAGGAGAAGGATGAATCGATTATCCAATATGGCTCATTTAAAATGGATATTCAGTCCTTCAGTGTACAGGTCGATGGTCAAAAAATTGACTTTACAGTAAAAGAGTTTGAATTGTTGAAGCAGCTTGCTTTAGCACCGAATCAAGTATTTACGCGTGATGATTTGCTGCATTTATTATGGGATGAGGAACATGAGCGAGACGGACGCGCAATTGATTCGCATGTAAAAAATGTACGTTATAAAATGAAAAAAATCGGTGCGCGCACAAAGCTAATTAAAACGGTTTGGGGTCTTGGCTATCAATTTGATATGCCAGAAGATGCGCATGTTTAATCGTGTCGGTTTTAAATGGGGCGCACTTATTATGGCACTTTTCTTTATTATTTTAGTGCCGCTCGCCGTGCTAATTGATCGTATTTTTGCAAATGTTTATACCGATTATGTAGATGCCTCTGTTGAGAAAGCGGCGACACGAGCTGTTATGCAACTTGAAAAAGAGGATAAGCTAGAGCCGGAACGCATTAATTTAATGCTCAGCTTAAGTGACGATGCCATTATCGTATTCGATAAAAACGGCAAAATTTTATCCCGCTCGGCTTATGAGTTTTTTGAGCAAGATACCATTGACTCGCAGTGGCGAAAACCGCTTGAAGCCGGACAAAAATCTTATACAGGAAGCCGTACCGAAAATGCTACTGGCGCGCGCTTTCATTATGTAGGAAAACCTTTACTAAAAGATGGCGAATATAATGGTGGGGTCCTAGTCATGTCAAATGTCACAAGCTGGTATGAAACGATGAGCCAGATTCGCTATTGGACGCTACGCGGTATTTTAATGGCGATTTTATTAGCGCTTGTGTATACGATTTTAGTGTCGTGGAAATTATCACGTCCACTTGTTGATATGACCGAGGCTACGCGTAAAATTGCCAAAGGGCAGGATACGAAGGTCACGGTTACGAGTAAGGATGAGCTTGGCATTCTCGGTGAGTCCATTAATGATTTAAGTGTGGAGTTAAATAACTACCGAAAAAACCGAAGTGAACTACTGGCGAATATCTCACATGAGCTACGGACGCCGGTATCTTACTTACAAGGCTATGCACAACTTATTGAAAATGGACAGTATCGCTCTGAGGAAGAGTTGAAAAAATATGCGCATATTATTGATCAGGAATCCATTCGTTTATCTAAATTAATTCAAGATGTTTTTGACCTATCAAAAATGGAAGAAGGCATGATGACATTTTATAAACAAGCGGTTGATATTGAAGAATTACTAGAAGATGCCGCAGATAAAGTTCGTTTAAAGGCACATCAAAAAAATCTAGCCTTAGAGGTTGCGATTCAAGGGCCGCTTCAAGACATAGAAACAGACGGTATGCGCTTTGAGCAAATCATTATTAATTTACTGCAAAACGCGGTTAACTATACGCCGCAGGGAACGATTACACTGCGTGCATTTGAGCAAAAATCTACACTAATTATTGAAATAACTGATACAGGTGTTGGTATTCCAGCAGAGGATATTCCCTTTATTTTTGACCGCTTCCACCGGGTTGAAAAATCACGTGTTCGCGATAAGGGGGGCACAGGCCTTGGCCTAGCGATTGTTAAAGCGTTAACGGAAGCATTAGATGGTGCTATTACAGTCGAAAGTAAGGAAAATATCGGTACTACCTTTAGATTGTCATTTCCCATTCATACTTTTTCCACAAATAGCTAGTATGATAATAATATAAACTCATGTGACTCCACCCCCGGATGCCATGGATAGAAAAACACGCACCTACGTCAGGAATAGGTGCGTGTTTTTTCGTTTAAAAACTTTCGGTAATTAGATCATCAATTGTTAATTCTTTTAGCATGTGCTTAAAAGCCTTTGTGGCAGCTGGAGAGGCACACATCGTAATTGTAGCGGTTTCTAAATCAATATTTTGTGCAAGGTCTTGAGCGGTTAAGCGTTGTTTTGTACCTTCTCTTGTGACATAAGGGTAGTAGTGGAATTGTGGTTGTGTCCGTTGTAGTTGGCGGAAGTAGCCATCTAATGCCAAGTCATCCATCGTACGAACAGACCAATAAAGATGAAATGGCACGGACGGTTGCTTTTCCCATACGTTGACGGCTGCTAAAGCAGGTGTCACACCACTACCACCTGTAATATAAATCAGTGGTTTTTCAAAGGATGGTAAGCTGTCATAGCCCTTTGAAATATAAAGTGGTGTCCCGGTTTTAAGAGCTGCTAATTGATTTGTAAAGCGACCCACTTTTTTGACGATAAACGTATAGTTCGAATCCTGTTTATCAACAATTGTTAATGGATGCTCCAAAGCGCCCTTGCGTAGCCAAACCGTTTGACCAATAGAAAGTGATTGAGCTGTTGTTACAGTGAGTTCTATCATTGACGAACTTAATGGCTGTACGTTGACAACAGCAGCGTTCGCAGGGCGAATTTTTGCATAAAGCATAGGAATGTAAAAACCAAGCGCGATGACTAAGTAAAGTGCATATAAGCTACCCGCAAGTGGAGCCCCGAGTGCAATGTTGATAAACACGACATGGAGACCCATTAATACGATGGCTACGAGATTGAAATGATGAATCCATTTTATCCAATCATAGCGAATAAATGCGCTTTTTTTGATAGCTGTTTGAATCATGCTTGGTGTGTAAAGAAGCCATTTTTTTGCAAGAAATAAAACACTCAGACCGGCAATAATCAGAAAGATTGTTTG
Source organism: Kurthia populi (assembly GCF_042686175.1). Taxonomy (NCBI): domain Bacteria; kingdom Bacillati; phylum Bacillota; class Bacilli; order Caryophanales; family Caryophanaceae; genus Kurthia; species Kurthia populi. The sequence continues at coordinate 9,220 of NZ_JBHUOR010000122.1, forward strand.
AGCATTACCACCATAACTTGCGGCCTGGTGTGTCGCATGTGAGTGATGAACAAAGCCTTCTGCCTGATTGTGTAAAAGAATTGCGCCAACCCCAACAACAGCTAATATACGGTGTGCTTTTTGACCAAGGTGATAGGCAATAAAACGAGGGCGCGCTCCTAGAAATAATACAAAGCTTAATGAGCTAAAAGCAATTGCTCCAAGTGTGACGGCAATTATATTCCAAAAATTTAGCGAATTAGGCTGTAAAACAAGTTGCCAAATGATGAGTGGAAGTGGTAAAACACTAATAAGAGCAGTTAATTGTGTGCGAGTCATAAGGCATCCATCATCCTTTCCGTTAGTAGATATACCAAGTATAACGGTGGAAGCTGTTGAAATAATAAAAGAAAGCTGAAGATTTGCTGAAAAAAGGGGGCGTACGATGACGAAAATTTTAGTTATTGACGATGAGATGAGTATTACACAATTTTTGCAAATGGGTTTGGAAGCAGAAAACTATGATGTTTCGGTTGCAAATGATGGTATGAACGGTATTCAATTAGCGAAAAATACGGTGCCAGATGTTGCGATTGTTGATATTATGATGCCGGGAATGAATGGCTATGAGGTGTGTCATTTATTAAAAAAACATGTGGGCTGCCAAGTTATTTTATTATCAGCAAAAGGAGAAGTCGAAGATCGTGTGAAGGGCTTAAATGCATTGGCTGATGATTATATGACGAAGCCCTTTAGCTTTGAGGAGCTATTAGCTAGAATTCAAGCGCGTTTGCGTAATGTAAATATACAGCAAGAGGAAAGTATTTTACTAATTGACGAGAAGCAAAAATTAATTATTTATAAGGGAGAGCCGCTGCAATTAACACGTACAGAATATAAGCTATTACATTATTTTATTGAGCATCCACAGACTGTATTATCAAAAGAAGCTATTTTGAACGCGGTATGGGGCTATGATTATTTTGGTAGCGTCAATGTTGTAGAAGTATATATGAAAACATTACGACAAAAGCTCGGAGATACAGAGCATACGATGTTACAAACCGTGCGTGGCTTTGGCTACAAATTGGATATACGCCTATGAGTATGCGTAAACAGCTCATTTGGCGTACCGTAGTTATTTTTATTATTTTGTACGGCTGCCTTGCACTTTTATTAGGCGCGATTTTTAAATATTCGATGCATGTTGAACAACAGCAATTAGTAGATGGAGCAGTACAAAATATACAGTTCAATGATCAAAAAGTGACGGAGGAATCGCAGCACTTTTTAGCACAGCAATTTCCGACAGCTAAGGTGGTTATTGATGGACAGCAAATTTTAGCACTTCGTGGGCCGCATCATGCTACAACGGATACCCGCGTTTTTGAGCAGCAACAACAAGGGCATCATGTTGAAATCTCCTTTCCATTACATGAGGAAAATGAATTAATGATGACACAATTAATGATTTTTACAAGTGTGGTTGCAGTGCTATTTATCATAGCATTCCTTTTTTACCGGCGTATAATTGAGCAAACATTGGCACCATTAAATGCACTAAATACGCAAGTACGGCAATTGTCGGCAGAAACAATGCATGACAAAGTAGCTGTGCCTCATGCGCCACTTGAAGTGAAGGAGTTAGAGCAATCTGTACAGCATATGCAAGACCGTCTACAAAGTGCTTTTGAAAAAGAATATGCTACGCAGCAAATGTTGCAGCAATTTGTCTCAGATGCATCACATGAATTAAAAACGCCATTAACTTCTATACAGGGTTTTACAGAAATATTGCTACGTTCACCACTAGATAATGTACAACAAATACGGCAGTCTATTGAGCAGATTCGCACGCAGGCAACACGCATGACAAAACTAACGGAGCATTTATTACAGCTTGCTCATTTAGACCGTGAAGAACCCTTACAATGTGAAGAAATTTCACTTGATGACTTACTTGAAGACCTAGCACCTATATTAAATATGTTGAATGAAAATTATACGATTCATTATATGCTACAGTCTCCATTACCGATTTCTGTAGACGTCATGAAGATTCAACAAGTAATCTTAAATCTTGTTCAAAATGCTATACGCTACAGTCCTATAAATACGACTGTGACGATAAAAACATATGGTTATACCGTAGAAGTGCTTGATGAAGGAGAAGGCATCGCATCAGCGCATTTAGCGCATATTTTTGAACGTTTCTATCGTATTGATAAGCACCGTGCTCGTCAATCTGGTGGAGAAGGGTTGGGCTTGGCGATTTGTAAATCAATTATGGAGCAGCACGGTGGACAAATTCGTGTTGCAAGTACAGTAGGAGTAGGTACTTGTTTTACGCTTATATTCCCTTTTAAATAAAGCTTTTTATTAAAATATAAAATTATACAAATGATGGTAGCAATAAAACCTTTTTGAGCAACCCATTGTCATTCAATTATTATCGTGATATACTCCTTGATAATCACATACAAAAAGATGCTAGGAGTGCTGATGTTGTCAGCCGAGAAATTCACGCAATGAATTAATCCTTGAACCTGATCTAGTTTGTACTAGCGTAGGAAAGCGTTGATTGATTCATATGATCACGTCCCATGCCGGAATTCTAGGCATGGGACGTTTTTTAATTTCATTTACCACTAGGGGTGCTGTAAAAGGCTGAGATGAAACCCTTATGACTTGAATTAGGTAATGCTAACGAAGGGAAGTGGGTTCTATTTACAGACGCATGTAGAGCCATTTCCTATAGGAAATGGCTTTTTTGTTGTGATGAAGGAGGAATGGATAATGGTTGTCGCAATGGAAGATGTATATTTTTCATACAATGAGAAGGTAATTTTAAGTGGCTTAAATCTACACATAAAAGCGGAGGAGTTTATTAGTATTGTTGGTGCAAGTGGTTGTGGGAAGAGTACGGTATTTCGTTTACTACTAGGACTTGAGCAACCACAGCAGGGTGTGATTAAAAAACCTGGAAAAATAGGTTATATGCCACAGCAACATCAGCTTATGCCATGGCGAACAGCGCTTGACAATGCGATTGTTCCTTTAGAATGTCAGGGGATTAAGAAGAAAGAGGCTCGTAGGCAAGCACAGCAATTTTTTATACGGTTTGGATTAGCGGATTATGAGGATAAAAAGCCACATGAATTATCAGGTGGCATGCAGCAGCGCGTAAGCTTTATACGAACTCTTTTAACAGGAGCGGACGTATTGTTGTTAGATGAACCATTCAGTGCACTAGATGCGCTTACACGCAAGGATTTACAGCAGTGGCTAAAGGATATTGTGAAAGTAGAAAAAAAGACCATTCTTTTTATTACACATGATATTGATGAAGCTTTGTTTTTATCAAATCGTATTTTTGTGGCGACAACACAGCCAATTGCAGCATTCGAATGCATGGACTCGTCAGTCTCAAAACAACAAATTTATGCCAAGATTGGTGGTGCTATGGTATGAGAAAAATGCTACCGCCATTAATTGTAATGCTCGTTTTACTAGCCGTGTGGGAATGGCTTGCACATTTGATTGCCTCACCTTATATTTTACCGTCACCGCGACAAATTATTGAAAAGATATGGCTACTACGAGAGCCACTCTTCATGATACATCTACCGGCGACATTAGCCATTATTGCGATTGGTTTAGTTATTTCACTTGTGTTAGGTATAGCTCTTGCATTAGTAATGGATGCTAGTGCTTGGCTAGAGCGCGCTTTTTATCCGCTTCTTGTCGTCTCACAAACGATTCCAACGACGGCCCTTGCACCTATTTTTGTGCTGTGGTTTGGTTATAGCATTTGGAGTAAGGTGCTTGTGACCGTCCTAATTGCTTTTTTCCCCATTGCGATGAATACTTTTGATGGCTTGCGCAGTGTGAAAAAAGGGCAGCTAGAGCTTCTGCAGACATTCGGTGCAAGTCGTTGGCAACAATTTTGGAAATTAAAAGTACCAAGTGCCATCCCATCCTTTTTTACGGGTTTAAAAATTGCTGTTCCGCTGACGGTAATTGGTGCTGCGATTGGTGAATGGTTAGGGGCTCAGTCCGGACTAGGTTACTTTAGTAAACGTATGATGACACAAATGGATGGGGCAGGTGTGTTTGCACCGATTGTTGTGTTATCACTACTAGCGATTGTTTTTGCTACGATAATGACAATAATTGAAAAAAAATATATTACGTGGAGGAAAGAAGCATGAAGAAAATAATGATGTTATGTATTTTAAGTGTTTGTTTGATGCTAGTAACTGCTTGCGGAAGTAGTGATAAAAAAACAGCAGCTGATGGGCTACAAGAGGTAACACTCGTACTTGATTGGTATCCTAATGCTGTACATAGCTTTATTTATGCTGCTGAGGAAAAAGGCTATTTCAAAGAAGAGGGGATTCGCTTAAACATCCAATACCCACAAAATGTGACGGACCCATTGACATTGACTGCTGCCGGCAAAGCAACGGTGGGGATTTATTATCAGCAAGATGTTGTGCGAGCGCGTGCAAATGAGGACATCCCTGTAAAATCAATTGGACCGATTGTACGCGAGCCATTAAACCATATTATTGTCCTGGATAAAGAAAAGACGATTCAATCACCGAAGGATTTAGAAGGAAAAACAATTGGTTATGCAGGAAGTGACCTGAGTGAAGCTTATGTAAAATCTATGGTAAAAGCAGATGGCGGGGACCCAGAGAAAGTGACGATGCAAGATGTAGGCTTTGATCTTGTACCAGCACTGATTACGAATAAAGTGGATGCGCTTAGTGGTGCGCTTATTAATCACGAAGTGCCCGTAATGGAGGAGAAGGGATTTCCGACACGTACGTTTAACCCCGCGGATTATGGGGTGCCGAATTATTATGAACTGTTATTTGTATCCGGGGACAAGACAATTGAAGAAAATCCAGCACTACTAAAAGCATTTTTACGTGCTTCTGAGAAAGGCTACGCTTATATGAAGAAGCATCCACAACAAGCATTAAATCTATTAATAGCGAAACAAGATAAAGAAAACTTCCCATTATCACCTAAAGTAGAAAAGAAAAGCTTACAAATTTTAATGAATACGATGGAGCAAAAAGAAGCTGCCTTTTTATCTGACAGTACAGATGTATGGCAACAGCAAATTGATTGGATGAGCGAACAAAAAATGATTACGACTAAACCACAGCCAACGGATTTATTTGTGAACTTATTAAACTAATATCTTTGAAAGAAGCTGGGCAAATATCTCCAGCTTTTTTTGTGTGTAAACGGGTATAGAAATAAGACAATTAAAGCAAGGGTGGGGAAGAATAGATGAATTTATTGTCAAAACGGATTCGCTTACGTGACGTAACAGTAATGGATATTCCAGCGATTCACCAGTATGCGTCATTAGAGGCTGTATCACGTTATGAGCCGTGGGGACCTAATTCATTGGAAGAAACAACGGAATTTGTTACAGAGGCTATGGTGGATGCTGCGGAGAATAAACGAGCGCGCTTTTGTCTTGTTGTAGAGTACAAGGGTCAAGTTATTGGAGCGGGTGAGTTACGTGTTACAGACTGGTATAATGAATGCGCAGAAATCGGCTATGTGTTACACCCAGCTTACTGGGGACAAGGATTTGCGACTGAAATTGCGAATATTTTACTGGCATTTGGCTTTGAACAGCTAGATATGCATCGTATTTTTGCGACCTGTGACCCTGAAAATATTGCTTCCTTTAAGGTAATGGAAAAGGTCGGTTTTCAATCAGAGGGGCGAATCCGTGACCACATGCGTATAAATGGTGGCTGGCGGGATTCTCTTGTTTACAGTATGCTGAGCGACGAATGGCAAGGAGTAAAAAATTAATAAAAAATTTGAAAAATTCAGCAGATTTTCAGGTTGTCACGATATAGTAGAGGCACCAACTGAAAGGGTGTGGAAATCATGATTTTATTCTTACCTTTTTTACAAATGAAATCTGGTCATCATCAAGCAGCAGAAGCATTAGCAGCGAAAATTAAAGAACGTTACCCTCAAGAAAGCGTAGAAAAAATTGATATTTTAAATTATACATTTCCAAGGCTAGAGCGTGTGGTTACAGCAACTTATTTAAAGTGGATTCATTATTCACCAGCAAGCTATCATCACTTTTTTGAAAAGCAATTTCATCGCCAACAATATGTATTTAAACCATTCGAGCCATTTGAAAAAAAGATGTTACAGACACTTTACGCATTGATCCTTGTGAAAAAGCCACAATATATTATCTGTACACATAGTTTTCCGTCAAGACTTGTTGGATTATTAAAACGTCAATATGGTCTTACTGTGCCATTGATTAATGTATATACAGATTTTTTTGTTGATAGTGTTTGGGAAAAACAATTAGCAGATTTGCATATGGTTCCTTCTACAGAATGTGCTGTTGAATTGATGCAAGATTATGGGGTTCAAATCCCACCAAATTTTAGTATCTGGTATTCCAGTGCATCCACGTATTGTAAAAACAATAGCTAGAACAGTTAGTCAACAGCCACATATTTTAATTGCTGGGGGCAATTTAGGATTAATTGATAAGCATGTAATCACGCAGCTTCAAAATTCAACGATGCGTTTTTCCATCTTATGTGGAGATAATAAGAAGCTATATGATGTTATTACTTCTTGGCATTTACCAAATGTAGAGCCTTTACGGTATATTACAAGTCGGGATGAAATGAATGCACTCTATGATAAAGTGGATGCGCTGTTATCCAAACCAGGTGGTGTTACAGTATCTGAAGCATTAATGAAAAAGCTACCCCTTTTTTCAAACTATGCACTACCGGGTCAGGAACGACTAAATTTAACTTATTTAACTCAACATAATCTTATTTTTGAAGTATCTGGCCCGAATATGTTGCAACAAATTCAAGAAGTATTGGAAAATAGTGAACAGATGCTTAGATTTCAACAGGCAGTTCAAACATATTATCAACAATTGGGTATTTTAAATACAGAAAGACAATATGTTGCACAATAAAAAACCCCAAAAGTCGTCATGTTAACGACTTTTGGGGTTCAGCTATTTTATTTATTTTAAACCTTCGTGGTGTGTTGCGCGATATTTCGCAAGGTCACCAGATATCCCAGGTGTTGTTAAACCGTATGGGCTAAGGATTTTGTCGATTTCTTCCGGTGTGAAGTGACCGTATTCAACACATAGCTCACGTACAGATTTACCTGTTGCAAGTGCTTCACGTGCGATACGAGAAGACGATTCGTAACCGATATATGGTGATACAGCTGTAATAATACCAATGCTGTTTTCAACATAAGCAAGTAAACGTTCTTTGTTTGCTTTGATATCTTTTAGGCAGTATTCTGTAAATACTTCAAATACATTGTCCATAATTTGTAGTGATTGTAGTAGGTTATAAACAAGTACAGGTTCCATCACGTTTAATTCAAATTGACCCGCTTCAGAAGCCATTGAAATCGTTAAATCATTTCCTGCTACTTGGAATGCTACTTGGTTCATTACTTCAAGCATTACAGGGTTTACTTTCCCTGGCATAATTGAAGATCCTGGTTGACGTGCAGGTAAAATTAATTCACCTAGACCAGCAGTTGGGCCAGAAGCCATCATACGAATATCATTTGAGATTTTTGACATGTTTAGCATACACACTTTTAATACAGATGATACTTCTGTGTAAACATCGGTGTTTTGTGTACCATCGATTAAGTTTTGCGCTAATGCATATGGATAGCCTGTATTTTTGCGTAGGAAGTTAATCGCAAGCTCACGGTATTCTAAATCAGCATTTAAGCCTGTACCGATTGCCGTTGCACCAAGATTGACTGTTAATAAGCTTTCTTGTGCTTTTTTAATACGTGTAATATCACGACCAACAACTGCTGCATAGGCTTCAAATTCTTGGCCTAAACGAATTGGCACAGCGTCTTGTAAGTGTGTACGACCCATTTTGACAATATCATCAAATTCTAGTGATTTTGCGACAAATGTATCTTTCATTTTTTTCATTGTTTTGCCTAATTTTTGAATCATTGAATGTGCTGCAATGTGAATTGCTGTAGGGAATGCGTCATTTGTTGATTGTGCCATATTTACATGGTTGTTTGGGCTAATGATGTCGAAGCGACCTTTATCATAACCTAAAATTTCAAGAGCACGGTTAGCGATGACTTCATTTGTGTTCATATTAATTGAAGTACCGGCACCGCCTTGGATTGGATCCACAACAAATTGTTCGTGCCACTGCCCGTTAATAATTTCATCACATGCTTCAATCATTACGTCTGCAGTAGATGGTTTTAATTGATGTGTTGCTGCATTTGCTTGGGCAGCTGATTTTTTCACGATAGCCATTGCACGAATTAATTCAGGGTGAATCGTATACCCTGTAATTGGGAAGTTTGCTTTTGCACGCATTGTTTGTACGCCATAGTAAGCTGTGTTTGGAATTTCTAATTCGCCTAAAAAGTCATGTTCTTTACGTGTATCCATAGTAGTGTGTCAAGCGAATTACTCGCTGACTGTCACCTCTCTTTGTCATAGTAGTTATCATTGTCACATACTAAGTGTAACGCGTTTAGTTGTTAAAAACCGTGTTGTTTATGTAAAAGCTATTACAGTACTTAGGATGCATTTTTCTCTCACCATTACGCTAACGTTTTTTGGAAGCGTTATCAACTAATTCGCTTTAAAAAATTCACATTTTCGTAACTTATCTCATTCTGGCATAGTATTAATCTTTTTTCAAGATATATAAAGGAATTTCTACATAAAAAAGCGAATTTAATACGAAAAGGGGGCTACAACATGAAATACGATGTCATTATTATTGGTGCAGGTCTTGCAGGTTTAGTGACAGCAACTGAATTGATCAATCGAGGAAAAACAGTTTTATTATTGGATCAAGAAGGCGAACAATCTTTAGGAGGCCAAGCTTTTTGGTCCTTTGGTGGCGTATTTTTAGTTGATTCACCTGAGCAAAAACGTCTAGGGGTAAAAGATAGCTTTGAGCTTGCTTGGAAGGACTGGCGCCATACAGCAGGATTTGATCGTGTTGAAGATGAGGATAGTTGGGCGGTTCAATGGGCACATGCCTATGTTGAATTTGCGACACATAAAAAATATACGTATTTAAAGGAAAAAGGTGTACGCTTTTTCCCTGTAGTCGGCTGGGCCGAACGTGGGGCGATGCTACCGGGCGGCTATGGAAATTCCGTGCCGCGCTTTCATATTACATGGGGAACGGGACCAGGACTTGTCGAGCCATTTAAAAAATCTGTGCTTGAAGCGAGAAATCGCGGGCAATTAACCTATCTAGCGAGGCACCAGGTGACGGAACTTATCATGACGGAGCAGGGTGTGTGCGGTGTTCGAGGGAATATTTTAGTGCAAGACACCGCGGAGCGTGGTAAAGCGACCTCTCGCGCAGTTGTACGGCCATTTCACTACGACGCGGATGCGGTTGTCATTGCATCTGGGGGCATTGGCGCGAATTTGGAGCTTGTACGTCAAAACTGGCCTGATCGACTTGGAAAAGCGCCTGAAACAATGATTGCCGGTGTGCCTAATTATGTAGATGGTAAAATGCTTGAGCTAGCAGAGAAGCATGGTGCGCGTATCGTTAATAAAGATCGGATGTGGCATTATACGGAAGGCTTACGCAATTTTTCACCGATTTGGGACAATCATGGCATTCGAATTTTACCAGGACCGTCCTCATTATGGCTTGATGCAGAGGGGAATCGTTTTGAAGCACCAAATTATCCAGGCTTTGATACGTTGTCAACGCTTGAAGCGATTGGCAAAACGGGCTATGATTACTCATGGTTTATTTTAACGGAGGAAATTATCGAAAAAGAATTTGCATTATCCGGCTCAGAGCAAAACCCGGACTTGACGAATAAGCGGTTACTTGAGGTACTACAGCGTGTGAAAAAAGGGGCACCAAAACCTGTGCAGTCATTTATCGACAATGGTGTGGATTTTGTCGTAGCGGATGGTGTCAAAGAGCTAGTAGCGGGAATGAATAATTTAGTAGGCAATGAATTGCTCGATTTTTTATCAATTAAGGAGAAAATTTTGAGTCGTGATGACGAAATTGTGAATAAACAATCGACAGACCCACAAATTCAAATAATTTATCACGCAAGACGCTATATCGGTGATAAAATAGTACGCGTAGCAAAACCACATAAACTATTAAGCCCAGCTAGTGGGAAACTTATTGCGGTACGTCTTAATATTTTGACGCGCAAGACGCTTGGAGGATTACAAACTAATTTAAACGGTGCCGTACTAGATCAACAGCAGAATGTCATCAATGGCTTGTACGCAGTAGGTGAAGCGGCAGGATTTGGTGGCGGAGGTATCCATGGCTACCGTTCCTTAGAAGGAACCTTTTTAGGTAGCTGTATTTTCACCGGATATACAGTTGGGCGCGCCATACCATAGGGGGAATAAATGAAATGAAGAAATTTAGCTTATTATTTGTATTAAGTCTTATACTTGTTATACTTGCAGCATGTAGCCAAGAAGAACCAACACAAACATACGATTTTAAAGCTACAAACAGTGATTGGGATACGAGCTATTCAGTTGTTCAAGAGCCATCAGTAGGTCAAAAACAATATGAACTAAGCATTAAGTATGTTGGTACAGGAGATTTACCAAAACAAGTTGGTTATGAGCTAGCAGATGAAAAAATTGCCGGAACAGGCGAGTTATTAGTAAACAATTCCATTAAAAAAACGGATTCATGTAATGAATGTACATTAGCAACGGAAGAAGATAAAACATTGACACTTACTTATGATGGAAAGCAAGAAACGCTTGTTTTGAAAAAACAATAATGTGATTAGAGTGTAGACAAATATGTCTATACTCTTTTTTGTGGTATAATTTGGTAAAAGGGTGTGCAAGATGCATAAACGGAGCGCGATTATTTTAATCGAACAAAGCTGTGTCGCGTTAATTAAGCGTGTTAAAAATGGACGTCGCTATTATACATTTCCTGGTGGGAAGGTAGAAGAGGGTGAAACGGTGGAAGCCGCAGCAAAAAGAGAGGCGTTTGAAGAGCTTGGGTTAGTTGTTGAAATTGGAAATTGCTTGATTACCATTCCTTATAATGGTACACAATATTATTATTATGCCACGCGTCAAAGTGGAGTTTTTGGCCAGGGGACAGGCGAAGAGTTTGTTGATATGCGAGCAGAGGATACATATGAAGCGGTGTGGATGCCACTTCATATGTTACGCCAACATGACATTATTCCGGTAGAGGTTGTTGAAAAAGTACTCGAACAGGAGGGGTTATATGAGACCTAAAATAAAGCTTGAAAAATCAATTCCCGAAAAAATTGCGAATAGTATTGGCTATGCGGCTATTTTATTTTTAATCATATTTTTCTTCGCAAAAATGAGTACGTTACCCGCAGAAATTCCGATGCATTACAACGGGAATACGGTTGACCGTTACGGCTCTAAATGGGAAACAATCGCTCTTATCCTTATTGCTATTGCAACGCAAATAGGCCTAGAATTTTTAGAGCGTAAACCACAGTTACATAATTATCCAGCACGTTTTAACGAAGAAAATGCCGAGGAATTTTACCGTGCAAGTTCGCAAATTTTAAACTATACAAAAAATACAATCGCGGTTCTGATGGCTTTCATTATGTATGAAATTCTGACTCTACAAGAACAGCTTTCACCGCTGTTTTGGATATTAATTGCATTGGTTATTGGATTATCCATTTGGGGCGTTATGAAAATGAGTCGTATTGGTAAATAATTAAAAAGGCGTATCATGAAGTAGACAATTACGACTCCATGATACGCCTTTAGTATGTTTTATTGACCGTCTATTTCTGAACGGAGCATCGGTTCTAGTTGCTCAAGTGGAATATGACCAACAAGTGGCTCATACATCGAATTATTTAAAATGACACGTGTATGAGGAATACCCATGACATCAAACTTTTCGGAAATCTCTGGATGTTCGTCAACATTGACTTTCAATACTTGAATATCGTCGTTGTTATCATCTAGTTGTTCAAGTACTTCTGCGAACATGCGGCAAGGTCCGCACCAAGTTGCCCAGAAATTTAATACGACCATTTTATTCGTCGCAACTTGTTCATTTATTTGTTGTGGATTTGTTATGTGTAAAATTGACATCTGTTTGCCTCCTAAATACGCTTCTTGAGCTAGTGGTATCATAGCACCAAATGAAAATAAGATGCAATAAAACTGTTTAAGCTGTATATACAAAAGAAGCGGCTTTGACATACGTGTAAAAATAACCGCTCCTATAAGCATAAGAAAAACCGGAATCGCGCAGTGGCGTAGTTCCGGTTTTTCGTTACGAACGCTAAAAAAGGAGAATAACATGTTTTGTCCCAGTCTTTTTTGCGAACCTATCCTCAAATTGAGTCAAGTATAGTTTTATTTGAATCTTGTTTTTAATGAGCTAATATACGTGCCATCTGTCGTTTTAAAGCGTGGGACACCATCTTTACTAAATTCAACACCTGCAATTTGTACAGTTGTACCAATTGGAAGTGCTTTTACTTTTGTAATTAAGTTTACATCGCTGAATTCAGATAATTTTACAAGTGTTGTGACGGATGATGGGAAGTCACTTGTGTAATAATATTGTTTCACATTTTCTGGCACGACTTGTGTATGTGTTTTTAACGCAGTCATGTATTTACCACCTGTTGTTTTTAAGAACGGTGTGCCCGCATCAGTGTATTCGATGCTATCAATTGTAAATGTACGATCAATACCATATTGTTTGTAGATGCTCTTACGTGCGAAGTCATTATAAAGTGTTTGTTCTTTTAATGTTAATACACGTTCAGGAACGTCTGTAATGTATTTTTCAATATCTGCACGTACTTTTTGTACATATTGTTTATTTGCTGAAATATAGCGACCATCTGATAATTCTAAGCGCGGTGTGCCACCTTCAGTGAAATCAACGCCTGCAATTGTTAACACAGAGCCTTCAACTGCTTTTCCGACACGTGTAGACGTATTAAAGTCTACATTATCGTATAAGTTTGCGTCTTTTTTCAGAAGGATTTTTCCAGGATTTAGATAATAAAAGCTATCATAGCTTGCGACAATCTTTTGCATATAAATTTTGTTTGCTGAAATGTATTTATTTGTTCCGATTTTAAGACGTGGGACACCAGTAGAGGTATAATCAATACCTTGTACCTCTACTACAGTATCCTTTTCTAAGGTACGGATTTTTTTGCTAGCTGTGAAAGTTGTACTTTTATAAACGCCCGCATCTTTTTTCAATATAACGTTCTTTGGATTTTTCGTGAAAAATTTCGTTAAATCGATGTCATTACCTGCTTGTGTGACAAGTGAAGATTTACCGCGAATATCATTTAATTCTTGGTTTGGATGTAAACGGTTTAAATCGACATAGCCGCTAATACCGCTTACAATACCTTGGTCTGTGTATTGCCATAGATCATAGTTGTAAGCTGGTGCTGTGCTGCCGTAACGTGGAATCCATACGAAATCGGCTTTTGATGTATCTAAATTTAATTGGTTATATAAGTGATGTGCAATGTAAAGACCTACTTTTTTATCTGTATATTTTCGTAGTTCATCCACATAGGCGTTGATGATTGTACGCATGCTTTCACCAGATGTACCGGTCATCTCTTCAACATCAATTACATACATTTGCGCATCTTTATCTGCACGATTATAAAAATCGCGTGCTTCTTGTCTCGCATCAGAGCTTGAGACGGCTAAACTGTATGAATAAACGCCGAAGGGTACGCCATTTGCTTTTGCTTGTTTTTCGTATGTACTATGCATGTAATCCTCAACAGAACTACCGTATTGTGTACGAATAATAGCGAAATCAACTGTTTTTGACACTTTTGCCCAGTCGATATTACCTTGCCATTTTGATACATCGATTACGGTTTCGCCTGTCGCCATTGTACGTGCTTTAGATGTATCGGTTGTATCTGTGACAAAAGACTTACCTTCCCATTTCACTTGACCATCTGGTTTTGCGGGTGATAATGTTTCGGCATTTGCTGCCATGGGAGCCGTTAATGCTGAGGCTAGCAGGGCAGCGACGCTCGTGGTACGTAGTAAACTTTTCATATTCTAAACAAACCTCCTAGTATTCTTAACTTCGACAGTATAACAGAATAATAAGACAGTTACGTTTTATTTTTGTAACAAAACAATCTCAAAATGTTAGGTTAATATGACAAAGATGTCTATAAAGTCAAAAAAGTAACAAAAAATAGTTTGACTTTTCAGAACTTTTTAGCTATATTAACACCACATTTAGTGAGGAGTGATGGATAATTTGAAAGTATTTGCTGTTATTCCAGATGGACTTTCTGGTGGAAAAGTAGAAGAAATTGTTGAGGCGATTATTGCCCGAATTGATGAATTTGATTATGTTTGTATTCGTCAACAACGACATAGTGAGACGTTACTGCGTTATTTTTTAACGTGTAATGTAAGTAAAGAAAAAATTATTTTGTATGGCAATATTGAATTAGCCATAAACTACGATGTAGCAGGGGTTCATTTCCTAGCACATGATAATCGCTTAGCTACTTTTAAACAGCACTACCCACATAAATTAGCAGGGCAATCCATTCATTCGATGGCTGAGTTAGATGCTGCCTCGATAGCAGATTACTTTGTAGTAGGGCCTATTTATCAATCCTTTTCACACCCATATAAAAAGCAGATTGGTGAAAAATTATTACAGACGATTTGTGAACGCACGACAGTACCGGTGATTGCGATTGGCGGTATGACAAAAGAAAAAGGGATGTCGTTAGAAGGGACTGGAGTAGCGGGCATGGCTGTGTCGACTTCTTTTTTCAACATGGATGATTGCGGAGAAATGTAAAATACATAAATTTTTTGAAAAACACATACGAACATATGTTCAAAACGTTAGGTAAGAGGTATAATAGTAATAAATCTATAAGTAGAGAGTGTGTTGACAGTGTCTTCAGGAAAAACACATGACCGCGTTAATAGTATATTTATTACGCTTCTCGTGTTGGTATTATTTTTTTACAATTTGATAAATGATGTCAGCATCCTTTATTTTGTATTAGGCTTTATGGTTGGGACGTTTTATTTAGGTCCTGATTTAGATTTACGAAGTAACTTATACTATCGTTGGGGTGCGCTCCGTTTTATTTGGCATCCATATCAAAACATACTAGCGCATCGTTCTGTTTGGAGTCATTTTCCACTAATTAGTGATATCATTCGTTATATTTGGATTGGTATGATGTATAGCGTATTCTTCTTATCACCATACATCATTTCGAAATATATTTTAGAAACGATGCAATATATGAATGCGACGTATTTGTTGTTAACGATAGGGGTTTTATTATACGTTACCGCAACTAAAAAGAAATTACCTAAAAAATATCGTAAAAAACGTCTTCATATTGATTTTGGTAGCGTCGTTCTTTTGTTATTTATTCTAAACAGTGTGTATGTATTAATGAATGGACATCCATTTTTTATGGAATTAAAAGATCATGAATTAGCGCAAGAATTGGAACGTTTATGGGACCCCTTTAGCATTTTCTTTTTAGGGAATGTTTTAGCAACAACGTTACATTCATTACTAGATATGTTGTCATCAGGTGTTAAAAAACTTAAAAAATAACGAGTAGGTGAATGAAAATCTCGTTTTAATCAATAATTTATTTGATTTTTCGAAAAATAGACAAAAAATAGACATATTTGATGAAAAAATTATTTTTTTAGACGATAATAAAGGTAACAGCATTTGAAGGAGTGATGATAATGATAAAAGAAAATCTATTAGATGTATGTATCGATAATATGATGTTGACAAGAATGGCAGCGGAGATGAGCGAACAAGCTTATCATGAGAAAATTGCTGAAGTGGCTCATCATGAATTTGCACATGGAATTTATACGGGTGTGCAGTATGATACGTTGAAACATAGTTATTTATCTGTCATTGCACCAGATCGTAAGGGCGCTATTGAAAAAATGATGAGTTTACCGATTATGAGAAATCATCAACTGCAAACGATGAAATTACAAGATAGCTTTGGTTATGATATGCTACATTACACAGTAGAGAATGGCTGGAACGAAATTATTACACCACCAGAAATGGCGCGTGCCGTTGAATTTCACGCACTTTATGAAGAATGCTGGTATGCACTACAAGCAGCCTGTATTTCATAAATAGTATATAAAAAGAGGCTGGGACATACATGTAGAAATCACCTCTCATATGAGCATAAGAAAAAACGGAATCGCGCTGTGGCGCGGTTCCGTTTTTTCGTTGCGAACGCTAAAAAAGGAAAATGACGTGTTTTGTCCCAGTCTCTTTTCTTATAGCTTTTTTAGCTTTCTAAATTCTGTAATAAAGCTTTCCAATCATGTGCCACTTTGGCGCCATCAAAGCGTTTTGCAGCTTCATAAGCATTGTGACTCATCTGCTCTAAAATAGCTTGGTTTTCAAACAAGGTGATTAAGGCATTTGCCATCATTTCTTCATCATCTAATGGACATAACACCCCGTTTTCGCCAGATGTAATCATATCACTTGGCCCGTAATCAATATCATAACTAATAACAGGAACCCCATGTGCAATACATTCAAGTGTAAAGAGTGAAAAACCTTCCACTTTACTTGTTAAAATACCGATTTGTGTACGATTATAAATAGCTTCTACACTATCTACAAAGTCATGAATGAAAATATTATTAGATGCGTTTAATTCACGAATTAAACCCAGCATTTTATCTCGCTGATCGCCGCGTCCATATAAATGGAATGTCGCAGTCGGGAATTCTTGTAATACTTGATGGAAAATACGAATTGCCGCAAGTGGCTGTTTTTCATCGGCGAAGCGAGCTAGATAAGCTACTGAATACGGCGTACGTTGCGAGAATGGCACACGAGCAGGTAATGTTTCGAGCGCATGTGGAATAACGTATTGATTGTCATGATGACCAAGACGTTCTTTTACATGATGCCGTTGTTTTTCAGTTAAGTAAACAACGGCATCTGGGCGATCAATATCATTTAAAACGTCGCGATAGTTCGAATTCCACTGACCCGTCATATAATCGTTCCCCGTTTTTAAATGCGAGCTATGGAATAGTGAAATGATTTTTAGATTTGGACGCTGCCAATTTTTTAAAATTGGATAATAAGGTAAGCTGCGGTCGATAAAGCAGTAATGTACTGACTCTTCATCGAATAGTTGTTTTAACCAATAAGTAATTAACTCTTGTTCTGTGTGACAAGTGAAGTACGTACGACCATCTGGTTTAACAAGATGAATGTCCGTTAGCTGCGGCTTATCATCACCTGAGAAGTATTTATAAATGCACGGTGTACCATTTTTACAAAAATACTGTTCCATAATTAGCTTTTCAGTTGTCGGATGTAAAACTTCCACTTTACTCATATAACCATTGGCGTCGTACCATTCACGGCGTATTTTTTTACCAAATTTATTGAAATAATTGATAAATTTTTGACGTCCATCTGGATTATAAACATGATACTCTATCTTTTCTCCTAATTCATTGCGTACGCGAACATCATTTGTTCCTGCTATTGATTCGTAAGACCAAGTGCTGTTTTTCTCTTTTGGTATAATTTCTTGCAATTTATCATCTGTCTGTTGGAAAAATTCATACATATTAATGATTTTTGTCGTAGTATTCATTAGCTTTTCATTATACAAAGTGTCTTTTCTCGCTGTTAAATGCTCATTATATAGCGTTGTTAGCATAATTGGCTGTAAACCTAAATATTCATTAAATAGTTTGCTTCGAAGTAATGAAGCATTCTCGACTCCTGTGCGAATATAATTAAAGTTAATGTTTAGAAAGTAGTACTTTTTATTCATTTTAGAAATCCTTTCATTATTTATTTATTTATTTATGGGCAATAATTGGCTATTTTTTCTGAGAATAAACTTAAAATGTAAATTTTTTGTGAAATTTAAATATAATTTCTTAAATTATTTTAAAAATAGAGTATAATGAACTATAATTGTAAAAGTAATTATACAATTAATATTTAGCAATAATAGGAAAATAAAAAGAGAAAATGAGGTAAGAAGAATTATGAATAAGTCATTATATCGTGCATCAACAGCTGTATTAGCATTAACAGCTATTACAAACAGTCTAGGACCTGTAACTGCTTCTGCTGCAGAAACGCCAGTAACTGTAAATGCAGCAACACAGGAGCAAGCTCCACAACAAACACCAACAGAAGTACCTGCTACAGCACCAGTAGCGGAAGCAACTGAAGCTTCACCAGAAACTATAACAGAAACTTCTCAACAGTCAACTACACCAGTAGAATCACCAGCTACAGAAGCGCCAGCAACTGAAGAGACAACTGAGGTTCCAGCGCCAGTCGCAGCAGAAACTCAACAACCAGCAGCAGTACAGCAAGCACCAACAACAGCAAAATCAAATGTACAAAAGGCTGTTGAAAATACAAAACAAAACAACGTACAAGAAAATGTAGAAAAAGCGACAGCTAAAACGAACACAACTGCTGTAAACCGTACAGCAAAAGCAGCAGTAAGTGCCAAAGCAGTACCTACAACAATTCCTGCATCAGGCGACGTGAAACAAGATATTAAAGAAAAAGTAAATAAAGATGTTGATAATAATTTATTAGGTATTGCACAAAACTTCCATATTTTTGCGAATGAAGCAAACTTAAAAACGCATACAAATGGTAATGTTGCAATTGGGAAATTGACAGGTGCAAATGCAAACTTTGGTACAAGTATTAAAGAAGCCGTTCCATATCAAAATACAATTAGTGATATTTCGTATATTCAATCAATTGCTACAGATGCTAAATTAAGCGGTGGAACGGGTGTAGCACAAAGAGATACATTATTAGTATTAGGAGAAAATGTTCCAGTAACTGCTGAAAATGACGGACGTTTTGTAATTAATGAAAGTGATCCAATAGGTAATATTAAAAATGTTCAAAAAGATGCAGCGGGCACAACGTATATTAATTTCGAAAATGAATTCAATACTCTTCGTGCAGTTTCAAAAAGTCTAGCTTCAGGTGACATTGCATCTGCAGAAGTATATAAAGGTAAGACTGATAACCAAGGAAATTTCCAAGTAGATAATGATTATGTTTTAGATTTAGATACATTAGAAGCAGATGATAATAAACGTATTGTCTTAAACTTAGATGCAGCAGATTTAATTCATCAGGGTACTTTTAAAGTGAAAAATATTCCTAATGATGCAACGGTTGTTATTAATGTAGTGTCGGATAAAGTTGGCACATCAATGATTGTGGACAGCGAAATTAAATTAGAATATAAAGATGGCACAACACGCTCTGTTCAAGAAACAGAAAACTTCACCGATTCAACGTTATTGTGGAACTTTGGCGCATACGCTGGTCTAATTACGCTAAATAAAGCATGGCAAGGAACAATTTTAGCGACAAAGGCTTCTTTAGGTGGCGATTCAAATATTGATGGTTCAATCATCGTTAATAAATTCTTAGGTGCTGGTGAAACGCACCGTTGGGATTTCCAAGGAACAACAACACCTGGCGATGACACAAATCCAGGTTCAGAGTCAGATTCAGAATCAACAAGTGAAGACTCAACATCTGATTCGGCATCAGAATCAACAAGTGAAGGTTCAGATTCAGATTCAACATCAGAATCAACAAGTGAAGGTTCAGATTCAACATCAGAGTCAACAAGTGAAGGCTCAGATTCAGATTCAACATCAGAGTCAACAAGTGACGGTTCAGATTCAGATTCAACATCAGATTCAACAAGTGAAGACTCAACATCTGATTCAACATCAGAATCAGAAACTTCTACAACGGTTGTGCCACCAGTAGATGGCGGAACAGATGATACGACAAGTGATTCAGATTCAGAGTCAACATCTACTTCTGACTCAACAAGCGAAGATTCAACATCTGATTCAACATCAGACTCAACAAGTGACGGTTCAGACTCTGATTCAACATCAACGTCAGAATCGACAAGCGAAGATTCAACATCTGATTCAACATCAGAATCAGAAACTTCTACAACGGTTGTGCCACCAGTAGATGGCGGAACAGATGATACGACAAGTGATCCAGATTCAGAGTCAACATCAGAATCAGAAAGCACAAACAACACACCTACTGATGATCGTGAAGATGATCCAGAGGAAGGTTCAGAAAACAACAATGGTTACGGATCTAATGATGGTAACTTCGGTTCGAATGGTTCTAATACAAATGGCGCGGATAGCGGTCAATCAGGTAACACTAGTAACAACAGTTCAAACGGTGTAGATGGCAACTTAGCGAATAACGGTTCAAATGGCAACCAAACAGTAGCAGCTAACAATGCAAACACATATGCAAATGGCAATGCTTCTGCGAATGGTGCACAAGGTTCAACTGATGCAACGGGCTTACCACAAACTGGTGATGGCACAACGGCAGCAGCTGGTCTTGGTTTAGGCGCATTATTTGCAGGTGCAATGGCATTAATCGCTGCACGCCGTAAAAAGAAATAAAATCATGTAATTTAATTAAGTCAAAAAGAGTCTTTTGCACAGCTATGTGTAGAAGACTCTTTTTTGTTAATCGATTTTTAGACAACATTAAAAAAATAATAATAAATATCGGATTTTTATAAATTTTGACAAATATGTGATGAGGAAATGTATTTTTTGAAAAATAATAGCTATTTATTATCAATATATGTGTTAATTGCATTTAATCGAGCTTTTTAATTTGTTAATCGCTCTTTTATGAATAAAAATTGTTTTAAATGTTTGTAATATGCTCTTTTTCGATTTTTGAACTTTGATTGGATAGAATGAAAGAAATTAGGACTAAATAAATCTAATCGCAATATTATTATATCTATTTAATTATGTGGTTTTTTATATAAATAGTATTTTTTGTTGACGAATTGTAATATTAAGTGCACCACTCAAAATAAATAAAAAAAGACCCATTCAATATGAGCCTGTATAATTAAAGTTCCTACACCAAAATCAAC
>NZ_JBHUOR010000123.1:0-30866 GCF_042686175.1 Kurthia populi
AACTGGTCCTGCAGGTGCAAAGGGTGATAAAGGTGATCCATTTGTTTATTCAGATTTTACCGTGGAACAGTTAGCTTCGTTAAAAGGACCGAAAGGCGATGCTGGTGAACAGGGTCCGCCTGGTCCGAAGGGTGACAAAGGAGATGTGGGTCCAGCAGGTACTACAAGTTGGACTGGTATCACAGATAAACCAAATATCGTTACCAGCGTGACAAGCGAATCCACTACAGACATTGCAAGTGCTGCGTCTGTTAAAAGTGCATATGATTTAGCGAAACAGGCCAAGGAAGCTGCCGAAAACAGTAGTGGGGGAGATAACATAATGGTTGTCGATGGCGCAATAGTAGCGTGGTCCTTAAAATTAAATGCCAATAAAGATGGTTTGGTATTTGTATACTAAAAAGAATAAGAAAGTAGGTGTTTCATGGATTTAACAGCAGCGGAAACAATTGCACAAAGCCAATTTGTTTGGGCTATCTTGTGTATTCTTATGACAGGTGGAGCTATTGTTTACTTAGTCAAGAAGCAGAGTTTATCAGACGAAAAAAATCAATCTCTTACAAATAAACTTATGAGAGAGTCAAAAACGCGCGAGGATAAACTATTTAATAATTTATCTAGTTTAACTAAGTCCCAGGAACGTACAGCTTCGTCAATTGAAGGTTTAAATCAATCGTTCAACCGACTACAACAGGATCATAGTAATTTGGCAAAGGAAGTTGTAGACATTAAAGTCAAATTGGAAAAGGAGGAGGGGAACGAATGATTACATTAATCTCGTTTGTTTTGATATTGTTGGTAATTACTGCAGCATTTACGAAATTCGTGATGCATACATTTGAAATAAAAAAACGTTATGTACCGGCTACACATTTAGTAGTCGGTATTATTTTGGGGATTTTAGCGAGACCCTTCACTGATTTAGGCGTGGAACTACGTTTTTGGGCAGGGGCTTTTACAGGGTTAATTAGCGCAGGATTACTTGATTTTGAAACGTTTAAAATGATTTTTTCAAAAAAGAAAGGTGGGAAATAACATGGTTAAAAAATATGTTATTTCGCGTGGACACGGAAAGTATATTCGCGGTGCAGCGGATATTTTAGATGAAGTGAATGAAGCGGGGCGGGTTGTCGAGCGCGTCGATGTCATTTTAAAAGAAGCATATGACGGTGATGGTTATACGTATTACGATAATACATCACGCGACCAAACAACAAATCTACGTGCAATTACCAACTTCCATAATAGTAAGGTACGCGATTTAGATATTTCAGTGCATTTCAATGCTGGTCAACGCAATATCGGAACAGGTGTTGAGGTACTGCATTACGGTAGCCATACCGCACTTGCCGCTAAATTATCGAAATCGATGGCCATTGCACTTGGACTACGAGATCGTGGCCCAAAAGTACGAAAAGATTTATACATTTTAAAAAATATGGAGAAGCCAACTTTATTGTTAGAAGTTTGTTTTGTGTCACATATGGAGGATGCAAAGGCCTATCATAAAAATTTTGAAGCACTGTGCCAAGCAATCGCTAAATTTATCGCGAATTATTTAGGCTATACAAAACAAAAGGGTACTCAATCTGAATCCACAACAAAAAAAGTGCAAGGCGCTATCAAAACCTTAGTGGACAATTTAAATTACTATGATGCTCCAAGATGGGATAAACCTAGTGGTACTGTAAAAAAAGGTACAGTACTTACTGTAGTAGGACGTAAGAAAGTAGATGGAGCCTATCAATATAAAACGGTAAGTGGTACGTATGTTACCGCAGCAGATAAATATGTGGCATTTACGAAGAAATAAAAGAAATAGCCCGCTTCTAGAAATATATCTGGAAGCGGGCTTTTTTTTATTTCAATTTAATTACTTCTGTTTCTGTTCCCCAGAAACCAGTTTGAACTTGTAGTTTTAATGCATTTGATGAAGCGATTGACGATGATACATCGAATACGACTTTACCTTCTAGTTTTGAGTCTGGATTAATTGATTCTAAGAAGAAACTATTATCGATGTTGCCATCTTCTGATTGATTGGCACTCATACTCGCAGCAGAATCAGCCTCAAATTTCTTATCACCTTTAAGTAACGTGAATAAAGCTGTGTCCACTGTAACTGCTTCATTACCATTGTTTTTAACGACTACGTCGATCACAACATACGTATCTTTTGCGTTTTCTTTACCATAAGTAGGGCCAACTTCTTTAGCTGTAGCAACTGACTTCACTTTATACTGCATGTCACCAACCTTTACAGTATCACCAACTTTAAATGTTTTCCCTGTAGATGATGCTGCGGAATCTTTAGAAGATTTTTCTTCCGTTTTTGGAGTGGATTCTTCATCACTCCCTAATACTGCTGTACATGCGCCGATTAAAATAATAACGATAAATAAAATTCCAAACCACTTTAAACAACCTGACATTTCTCTACCTCCATTTTCTTTATAAATTAATACTAGCAATTATGTTAAATTTTGTATGTAATAAAATTATGTGTTTTATATATACAAAATTGATATCCATACATTTTTATAAGGACTTTTTAGAAAAAAACTTGCAAATAGCAAGAAAAAACACAGTGACCAAATAGTGACCACTATGTATTTTAAATGTTGGTATAACAATATTTTATACAAAAAATAATTCTCCCAGAAGGCATATCTTTGTTCAATTACAAAGCATCATAAAATTTAGAAAAAGCCGATAAACACACGCGTATGTTTACCGGCTTTTTTGTATGTAGCTTATTTTTCGAAAGCGATACCGTCTTTATCTTGGTTTAATTAGAGTAGTATTGAAATATTTTTAAGCGAAATGCTTCTAATAGTTTAAGTCTACAAAAAAAGAATGACATGCACGTCATCCTTTTTTTGAAATAATAAATTAAGCTTCTTTTGTTAGCACGCCGTCTTCCATACGATAAACATGGTCGCAAAGTGGTAGCATACGTTCATCATGAGTCACCATAATAGCCGCTTTTTGACGTTCTTTTGCTTCTTTTGCTAGTAGTTGTACGACTTCGAATGCGCGTTTTGAATCAAGGCTTGCTGTTGGTTCATCTGCTAGGATGACGGTTGAGTTATTCATAAATGCACGGGCAATGGCAACACGTTGACGTTCGCCACCAGATAATTCATTCGGCATTTTTTTGAATTTGTCGCTAAGGCCTAGCTCTGTTAACAATTGTTTAGCATGTGCTTTGTCCGCTTTTGTTACACGGCTGTCCATTTTTTTGACAAGTAATAATTGGTCAAGCACGTTTAAATACGGAATTAAATTTGATGTTTGTAAAATAAAGCCAAGTTCATGTAAACGGAAGCTAGCTAGTTTTTTTGGTGATAAATTGCCTAAATCTTGCCCGTTAATTGTAACAGTACCTTCTGTTGGTTGTAATAGAGCACCTGCAATAGAAAGCAATGTACTTTTACCAGAACCGGATGGGCCGATGATGGCTACTAATTCGCCAGCAGCTACTTCAAGTGAAGCTTGTTTTAAAGCTTGAACGGTAGTAGAACCTTCTGTATAACCTTTTGAAATGTTTTGTAGTGATAATAGGGCCATTTATTCCACTCTCCCTAATGCTGTTAATGGATCAATCTTGACAATTTGACGAACTGAAACGATCGAGCTAAGTAATGCAATAATTAATAAGATAATTGCATATGTAGTGACTAATACAGGATCTAAATTAAATGGCATACCTTCTGGGAAGGCGAGCGCAGTAGCGTATGTTAATAAAATACCAATTAAAATACCGACAACTGAGAGAATCGCCACTTGAGCGACGATAGCGCGTGCAATAAAACCATTGCTTGCACCAATTGCCTTCATGACACCGAATTGTTGTGTTTTTTGCATTGTAATAACGTAGAAGAAGACCGCGATAATAAATGCTGAAATAACAATACAAAATGCTAACATCATCATAATCGTACCATTTTCTGCTGTATAACCAGGCATGCCGTTAACAGCTTTGCTTTTCGTCACCGTTTCGATATCATCAATTGATGTATCAAGTTTTTCAGGCTCTAGATTAGGTGCTTTTAAGAAAAAGGCTTGTACGGGTTTGTTCAGACCATTATCAGAGCCAGGCGCAGCATATTGATAGCTACGCCATGTTTCTGGTACTGCAAACATGGCCGGTAAATGGTTAAATGTTTCGTCTTTCACAAAACCAATGACTTCAACTTTTAAATTTGAATTGGATACATGTAGCTTGTCACCGATTTTATAGCCGGCTTTTTTCAGCGTATCGTTAATGACAACGCCTTTTTTATTTGAAAGTGATAATTTTTCTCCTTCAATAACAGTAGGCATAACAAAGGCATCCGGTTCTAAGCCGATTAATGCCACATCTTCTTTATCATCGGCATCCTTAGATGTCGTTTTGCCGACAGAAATTGTAGAAGCGCCAAATGCCGCTACGTCCTCAATATCTTTTTGTTTCTTTAAATCCTCCATTATATCTTCTGATAAAATTGATTTTGCAAATGTCGCGCCCGCTGTTTCTTCATACACAACGTACTCAGCGTTAATGTTTTTTAATGTCGCGGCACTTAGTGTTGATAATCCGTTTCCAAGTCCAGATAAAATGAATACGAGCCAGGCAATTAAGACAATAATTGCTGTCATCATCGCATAACGGAGCTTGGCGTGCTTCAGTTCTTTAAATGCTAAAAACAAAATTTTTCCCTCCATAAAAAAAGTTGACCTCTTAAAAGGCCAACTAAAGTATACACCAAAGTAACACATGTGTAACTAATAAAAGTGACAAATGTGTTACTTATTTGATATGCCGTGTAAAATAAGAGCCTGGATTTCTGCGATAAATGTATCTAATGGCAGTCCAGCATGGTTTGGTATGTCAATCGTTTGAAAGATAAAGCCTAGTAATAAAAAATTATTACGAGCAGGGTCGATAAAACCTTGTTCTTTGCCTTTAGTGATTAATTGATTAAGGGGGGCATACAGTTCATGGTGCATCGCTGATAAAACCTGTTTTTTTTCGGTGATAACTGGTGAAACATCTTCTATCGTCGAAGCCATTCCTAAAATTTGATGCAAATCTTTAAGTTGAAACATTCTTTCTAATAAGTCGCGTAATTGATGCTCAAAGCTTTGTGTAAAGTCTATTTCACTTAATAGCGTGACACTATAGCGCATTTTTTCAACCATAAAGTCAATAAGTAGTTCTTCTTTATTTGGGTAATGTTTGTAAATGGCTGCGCGAGATACATGAAGCTTTGCTGCGAGCAGACTCATCGTAAATCCCTGGTAGCCTGTTTCAACAATCAGCTCATGTGTAGCTTGCCATAAATCGTGTGTAGAAAATTTTTTATCTCGTCCCATCATGAAACCTCCAATTACGTTTCATGCTATCATTGTCAGCTTGAAAAAGCGAGTGACGTTGTACGCTTTTTAAACGAAAAAACAGAGAATTTGCGATACGTTGCAAATTCTCTGACTGTGTAGATGTTACGATGTTTATTCATGTGCACGTAAAAATTTTTCGCCTAAGGTTGTTATTTGCGGATTGTTGAACTGAATTGTCGTATTTCCTTGTTCAAGGGTGCTAGAAATACCATTTGCTAAACCATGTGCCTGTGCATCATGAATCGCGGTATGTAATGCATGTTGATCTTTCACGCCTGCCCAATTTGCTGTATCTTCACCAGCCGTTTCAAAATCTTTCAAAAATAAATAGACATTATATTCTTGCTGCTTTTGCATATTCTCTCCACCTCCTGATACTTAATTCGTTTCTATTGAAGTAAATTCCTTCTTTTTAGAGAAATTATTTACATCTAATTGTTTTTTTCGTAAATAAGCGGAAGAATTGAAAACCATTCTTCCGCTTATTATGTCCATTTAGTAGAAGCCCATAAATTTGAAAAGAATAATAAGTAAAGCGACGAAAATGCTACTTTCAAATAAATGTTCTTTAAAAAACAGAGATGAAAAATGCATACTATCATTCCTTTCGGATTTTTCTTTCATTATATGATGGTTATTTAAAATATTCAATTATTTTCTCTAAAAAAACATTTTTTTCTACTTTATTCAATTATTTTATTTAAAAGTATGTTAATTTGATGTAAAAATTATTTTATGTGTTTGGATATAATTTTAGGTATGTATAAATATAAGGATAAAGGGAATTTGTTTGAGCCGAAATATTGATGTTGTGTTTATTAATAATATTAAAATGCTTTTTTTGAATGAATAAAATATATTGATGTTATTTGTAATGAGAGATGTGTTTTTATGGAATTAATATGTTGGTATAAATATGCATATTCATGTATACATTGTGCTTTTATAATAAATAACAAAGGAGGATTTACATATGAATAAAAAGATTATAAGTGTCTCTTTAGCTATCCTGATGGGCGTTACGACAGTTTTCACAGCAACTTCAAATCCGTTAAACGTAGAGGCAACAACGAAAAAAACGTACTATACCGAATCAGGTGCGTATATTTATAAATCTGCGAATAAAAAAACGAAAAAGCTTACATTACTGAAGCAAAATCAAAAAGTCACTACTACAACAAAAGCATCGTCGAAGTATTATAAAGTGAAGGTTGGTTCAACAACGGGCTATATTTTAAAATCTAAAACGAATACAAAACCTACTTGGTATTACTATGCTTATTCCGATAGATCAGGTGCCTATACTAATCGTAAAAAAACAACATATGTACAATTGGATAATAAAAAACGAAACTATAAATTCGTCAGCCATACAAAACCAACAGGCTATGATACGACATTAAATGGTGAAGATTTATTGAAAATTTCATTTAATAATAAGACGTATTATATGTATGATATTAATGTAACGATTAAACCAATTGTGTCAAAATATCGCGCATATCATAAGAAAATAAAAGCTGGTCAAGATTATGAATATGAGGGTGGATACAATGATATGTATGTATACCATTCAAAGGCGCGTGCGAAAAAAATGATAACGAAATTAGAACAAATCGGGTATGTACGCATTCCAAAGGATTCACTGATGGGTGGTATGTATACGTACAAATATGAAGAATCACATTATGGTAGTAGCCATGATTATGAAATTCGTTTAAATCATTAATGTTTATAGCGTGTAATTAGGGTATAGAACAATCATATAAGATTATGTTAGACCGTCTGTAAAATTTATTGAAAGCAGGTGTGAATATGTCAAATACGATTCTTCAATTATCAAGTGGTAAAGAAATCACCTATGCATTACCTTTTTCAGAGTTCGACGAGAAATTTTTAAATGCAGAAGGTACATTTGAGGTAGCTTCTATCCGACAGGAAGATGGCGGCAAACATCGTGTCATTTTTACAACACATATTGTTTCAATTTCAGAAGGCTAGCAGTATGAAAAGCATCCATGAAGGGTGCTTTTTTTATGTGATTTCGGCTATAATAGAAAAAGTTGAAAGGAGCGATTATATGCAAGCAAAGGCTTTTGAAATCATTTCAAATCGCCCTTTTTTAAGCTTTAGTATTTGGTTTGTAGGATGTTTCATTCCATTTGCCTGGATTTTTCATAATTCAGAGGCGTCTACGTTAAGCATTACGATTGCCATCTTATTTACGTTTTTAATTTGTACATATTTTGCATCGGTATTAACGAATGGTCTCGTGTATATGTGGCTGTCCTTTATGATGATCATTAATGCTGTGATGGCGGTATTATTTGGTTATTTTTATTTCGCCTTTTTCACAGCGATGTTTATTGGGCGTATTCGTAGCACAGTTGGCTTTTATATTATGTATGGTATCCATTTGGGGATTACCGTTGGATCAATTCTTGGTGGTTTCTTTATTGAAACAGAGCTGTATATTCAACAAATTCCTTATATGGTGCTTGTCGTATTTGGGGCTATTTTGGGACCATTTTATTTATACAGTCGTAAACAAAATACAGAGTTAGAAGGCCGTTTACAAACAGCGAATGAACGTATTTCAGAGTTAAGTATTTATGAAGAACGTCAACGGATTGCACGTGATTTACATGATACACTTGGACAAAAATTATCGATGATTGGTTTGAAATTAGATTTAGCGTTACGTCTAGTCGATAAAAATCCAGATAAAGCTAAAGAAGAGTTAAAAGATATTCGTCAAACGGCGAGTATGGCATTAAAAGAAGTGCGTGAAATGGTATCGGATATGAAGAAAGTACAATTATCTGATGAACTGTATCAAGTGGAAAAATTATTACAGATGGCTGGTATTAATTGCAAAATTGAAGGGGACCGTAAATTATACGATGTACCGCTTATTTTAGAAAATACGCTGAGCATGTGCTTAAAAGAAGCAGTCAATAATGTTGTGCGCCATAGTGGAGCAAAGCATTGTACAATCACGGTTGAGCAATCAACGAAAGATATTGTCCTGATGGTGGAAGATGACGGCGTAGGTTTAAAAACGTCGATTAATGAATCCGCAGGCAATGGCTTAAAGGGTATGAATGAGCGCATTGAGTTTGTGAATGGTAAATTGATGGTTGAGCAACGACATAAGGGGACTGCTTTGGTCTTTACAGTACCACTTGTTATCGTATACCAAGAAGGATGATTGGATGAGAAGAAAAGGAATTTTTATGGCGGTATTGATGATTGTACTAGGTATTAGTGCGTTTATGACAATCCAACAAAATCGTAATGAAGACAAAGATATCGCCGCAATTTTAGATCACCAGGCACAAATTGATAAAATTGTTGTCATGCAGGGTGATAAAACAATAGCGACTTTTACTGGCAAAAAGGCCGTACGTTATGCAGAGTCAACGCCATTAGTCAATATTGCAGAAGCAGAACGAAAAACAATGAAGAAATTTGAAAAAGATGCTGTCTATAGCATGCAATATTTTTATGACGATACATTCTTGTATGCAGTAGATGTCTTTGCACTGAAAAATGACGAGCCTCTAACGGCGGATGAAAAATCATTTGTATTTACAATAAATGAAAAAAACTATTTAGCCGTGTGGCAGCCCTATGGTAAGCAGTTATCACAGCATGAACATACAGTAAAGTTATTAAAGAAACTTCAAGCAAATTAAAAGGGTACTGATCTACTTTTTAAATTGAATCTCACTGACATTTTTCTAGAAGTCGATATCAAATTCTTTCTGAACCATCTTTTTCTGGTATACAACCGGAGAAAGGTGGTTTTATTTTATATTCATTTTTAGATTAGCCAAGTGGAGATAGGTGTTTTTTGAAACTGAAAAAATATTTCTCCTTAAAAAGGATTATAAAATAAAATGAATGGGAATAGAGTATGGAAATAGCTTGTAAGCGGTTTCTTTTTTAATGTTCACAAACTATAATTTGTAAAATGTGAAATATTTTTTCTTCAAAATACTTGTTTTTTCTATTTCAAGCATTTATTATATGGTTTAAGAAGGAAGGTGCATTCATGACAGCTTGGTGGAAAAAAAGCTCCGTTTATCAAATTTATCCAAGAAGTTTTCAAGATTCGAATGGCGATGGGATAGGAGATTTACAAGGAATTATGCAACGCCTTCCGTATTTAGAAAAACTCGGCATTGATATTATTTGGTTGGGGCCTATTTATGACTCACCGAATGATGATAATGGTTATGATATTCGAGATTATCAGAAAATTCAAAAAGAATTTGGCTCGTTAGATGATTTTAAGCAATTAGTGACAGCAGCAAAAGCACATGGTATTGGCATTATGATGGATTTAGTGGTTAATCATACTTCAGATGAGCATCAATGGTTTGAAGAGGCAAGAAGTTCACGCACTTCAAAGTACCGTGACTATTATATCTTCAAAGAACAACCGAATAACTGGGGTTCTTTTTTCTCAGGATCGGCTTGGACGTATAATGAACCAACAGATGATTATTATTTACATTTGTTTTCAACAAAACAACCTGATTTAAACTGGGAAAATAGTGAAATGCGTCAAGTCATTTATGATATGATGAAGAGCTGGTTGAAGCTCGGTATTGTTGGGTTTCGCATGGATGTGATTAATTTAATTGCGAAGGATGAGCGTTTCCCGGATGGGGAAAAACAAGACGGCGAATTATATGGTGATGGTAGCCCGTACTATATGAATTTACCAAAGGTTCACGATTACTTGAAAGAAATGTATAAAGAGGTGTTAGCAGATGGCGATTATGTGACGGTAGGTGAAACGCCTGGAACTACGCCTGAAAGTGCAAGCGTTTTCACAAATCCACATGACAAGGAATTGTCGATGATTTTTACGTTCGAACATATGGACGTAGATAGTGAGGGGCCTAAATGGCACCATAAGCCACTGGATTTGGTAGCGTTAAAACAAATTTTTGAGCGCTGGCAACGAGAGCTTCATGGCACAGGCTGGAATAGTTTGTATTGGAATAATCATGATCAGCCGCGTGTTGTTTCTCGTTTCGGACAGGATGGGAAGTACCGCGTGCAATCTGCAAAAATGCTCGCGATAGCACTGCATTTGATGCAAGGAACACCGTATATTTATCAGGGAGAGGAAATCGGTATGACAAATGTTGATTTTCAGTCGATTGATGAGTATCGCGATATTGAAACATTAAATTATTATGAGGAACAGCTAGCGAATGGTAAAACAGCAGAGCTTACGTTGCAAGACATTGCACGAAAAAGTCGCGATCATGCGAGAACACCGATGCAATGGGATGAAACGGGTGGCTTTACAACGGGGACGCCATGGATTCGTATGAATGATAATGTCACACAAATTAATGTCAAAGCGGCGCTTGCAGATCCAAATTCAATCTTTTATACGTATCAACAATTGATTCAGCTAAGAAAAAATGAACATATTGTACAGCATGGAACGTTTGAATTATTGCTAAAAGAGCATCCGCAATTATTTGTTTATAAACGACAAGATGAACAACGCACATGGCTTGTCATTGCGAACTTTTCTGAGCAAACGTTTGCACAAAATTTTGCTACCGTAGACGTCACGCAGCTGACGAAGGCAATTATTACAAATGGTGGTGTGCGCATTGACGGAGAAATTATACACATCGAGCCATACGGAGCTGCGGTATTTGAGGTTTAAAATGTGAGGAGTGATGAAATGGCTACATTGGATTTACAACATGTCGGGAAATTATATGATAAAGAAGTACGAGCCATTACAGATTTTAATTTATCTGTTGAAGATGAAGAATTTATCGTCTTTGTCGGCCCATCTGGATGCGGAAAAAGTACAACACTACGTATGATTGCTGGGTTGGAAGAAATTTCAGAGGGTGACTTTTTAATCGATGGAAAGCGTATGAATGATATGCCGCCGAAGGACCGTGATATTGCGATGGTATTCCAAAACTACGCGCTTTATCCACATATGACGGTATTTGATAATATGGCATTTGGGCTGAAAATGCGTAAATTCCCGAAAAAGGAAATTAAAGAGCGCGTTGAGGAAGCGGCGAAAATTTTAGACTTGTCACATTTATTAAAACGAAAGCCCAAAGCATTATCGGGAGGGCAACGGCAGCGTGTAGCGCTTGGACGTGCAATCGTCCGAGATGCAAAAATTTTCTTAATGGATGAGCCGCTATCGAATTTAGATTCTAAGCTCCGCGTACAAATGCGTACTGAAATTATTAAATTACATCGTCGTCTAAAAACGACAACCATTTATGTGACGCATGATCAGACGGAAGCAATGACGATGGCAAGCCGTATTGTCATTATGAAAGATGGTTTTATTCAACAAATCGGTACACCAAAAGAAGTGTATGAATTACCGAATAATGTTTTTGTTGGCGGTTTTATTGGCAGTCCAGCGATGAATTTCTTTAAAGGGATCATCCAAGATGGCAAATTTATTATTACAAACCATGCCTTTGATATTTCGCCGATGTATGTAGAGGCAATCAAGGCATATGAAGGTAAAGAAGTCATTATGGGCATTCGCTCGGAACATATTACAAGTCAGGCACCGACCGGAGAGATGGCGCTAGAAATTCCAGTGCATGTGGATACGGTGGAGCTCACAGGTGCTGAGCAAATGGTGTATGGCGATTTAGAGGGGCAACCACTAATTGGTCGTGCAGATGCAAAACGGGAAATTATGATGGGCGCTTCATTACCGCTTTATTTCCATACGGAACATGTACACTTCTTTGATGCAAAAACAGAAAATCGTATTTTTTAATGTAGTTGTGCAAACGTTTTCGCAAACTGTGAGAACGTCTTAATAAACAAATAAATGGGAGGCGAAGTAAATGAAACAACGTAAATGGAAGTCGGGATTATTAGCTTTATCAATCGTAGGTGCAATGTCGTTAGCAGCATGTGGTAACGCCGGAGATTCGAGCTCTGGCGGTGGGAAAGACGGTGACAAAACGGTCGTGGATGTATTCCAATTTAAAGTAGAGTTTAAAGACCAGTTCGAAAAAGTTGCTGAGCAATATGAAAAAGAAAATAAAGATGTAGATATTAACATCACAACAGTTGGTGGCGGTGAAGATTACGGTGCAGCGCTACGTTCAAAATTTGCATCTGGCAATGAACCAGCAATTTATAATATTGGTGGACCGCAGGATGTTGAAGACTGGAATGATAAGTTAGCAGATTTATCGGATACAAAAGCAGCTGGTGCGGCGCTTGAGGGAACATTAGCAGGCGCAACAAAAGACAGTAAAGTATTAGGTTTACCTTACAACCAAGAAGGCTATGGTTTCATTTACAATAAGGCAATCTTTGAAAAAGCAGGCATTGATCCGGCATCAATTAAAGATTATGCCTCTCTTGAAAAAGCAGCGAAAGACTTAGATGCGAAAAAAGATGAGTTAGGTATCGAAGCTGTATTCGCGTTACCTGGTAAAGAAACATGGGTAACAGGTTTACATTTATCGAATACTTTCCTAGCACCCGAATTTGATAATGATGTCATGAAAGCTTATGACGCAAAAGATGTAACGTTTAAATACGGAGATGCATTTAAACAAATTTTAGATTTACAAAATAAATACTCTGTAACACCGACGGTTAGTTTAGATTACTCGAAACAAATGGAAGAATTGTTCTCAAATAGTAAGGTAGCTATCGTACAACAAGGGAACTGGGTATACTCAACAATCGCGGGTATTGATGAGGAGTTAGCGAATAATAATATCGGCTTAATGCCAATTCCAGTAGAAGGCTATGCTGATGCGAAATTACCTGTTGGCGTACCGATGTACTGGGGCGTGAATAGTAATAAAGATGAAAAAGTAGTAGAAGCTTCAAAAGAATTTATCGATTGGTTATACACATCAGATGCAGGGAAAACAGCGGTTATCGAAGACTTTAAATTTGTACCAGCATATGAAGGGTATGATTCATCAAAAATCTCAGATCCATTATCAAAAGCGGTATATGATTACTCAGAAAAAGGCGAAACAATTGGCTGGGTGTTCATGGGTTATCCAACAGATTGGGGTCAAAATAAGCTAGGTGTTGAGATTCAAAAATATTTAAGTGGTAAAACAACATGGGATAAACTTGAAAAATCAGTTGAGAAATCATGGAATGCAGATCGTAATAAATAATGAATGATGGGAATAGGACTGTTCCGTACGAGCCGTATTGCTCCAAACGGCGGTCCTATTTTTATTAGGAGGTAGAGCGATGAAAAAAGGCTTATGGTATTGGGCGTTTATTGCGCCAGCGTTATTTGCATTAGTAGCAGTCGTTGTTGCGCCGTTATTATTAGGTGTCTATTACTCATTTACGAACTGGAATGGTATCGAGGTAAAAGAATTTGTGGGCTTCGATAACTATTTGAAGTTATTCGACGATGAAGAATTTATTCAATCACTAAAATTCACGGTATTATTTGCGGTCGTATCGATTTTTTTAATTAATTTCTTTGGGCTAGGTTTAGCAATGCTTGTGACAGCTAAATTAAAAACAAATAAATTATTACGTACGATTTTCTTCATGCCAAATTTAATTGGGGGCTTAATTTTAGGCTTTATTTGGCAGTTTATTTTCACGAAAGCCTTTGATGGTATTGGACAGGCATTTGGCATTGAAAGCTTGCAGGGCTGGTTATCGACGACAACAACTGGCTTCTGGGGCATGGTCATCTTAATGAGTTGGCAAATGTCTGGGTATATTATGGTCATTTATATTGCGTACTTAGAGGGCATTTCACCAGAGTTAATTGAAGCGGCGGATATGGACGGGGCGAATGGCTGGCAGAAATTCCACAGTATTATTTTCCCACTTGTGGCACCGGCCTTTACGGTCAGTATGTTCCTAACTTTATCGAATACGTTTAAATTGTACGATCAAAACCTGTCATTAACTGGTGGTGGGCCGTACAATTCAACGCAGATGGTGGCGATGAATATTTTCAATACGGCGTATAAGCAACTTGATATGAGCTATGCGCAGGCAAAAGCGGTTATTTTCTTCTTAATTGTAGCCGTTATTTCACTGCTACAAGTGTATTGGAATAAAAAACGAGAGGTGGAGATGTAAATGAAAAAAGCGTATTTATTACCGCTTGAAATATTCGGCATTATTTTGGCGCTCATTTGGTTATCTCCATTTTACTTAATGCTCGTCAATTCATTTAAAACGAAGAAAGAAATTTTTAGTGACACATTAAAGCCGCCTGCAGATTTTACGTGGGCCAACTATGTGCAAGCGTTTAAGGAACTTGATTTTGCACAGACATTTTTTAACTCATTGATTATTACGGTTGGTAGTGTAGTTGTCATTATTATTTTCTCTGCACTTGCAGCCTATGCGTTATCCCGTGTGAAAAGCAAAGTATCGACAGTTATTTTTTTCTTATTCGTTGCGGCGATGCTCATTCCATTCCAGTCAGTGATGATTCCCTTAGTGACGATTTTTGGTCAGCTTGAAATGCTAAATCGTGGCGGTTTAATCTTCATGTATTTAGGCTTTGGCGCTAGCTTATCAATCTTCCTTTATCATGGGGCGTTGACATCAATTCCAAAGTCGCTTGACGAGGCAGCAACAATTGACGGCGCCAATCGCTGGCAGGTTTTCTGGCATGTTATTTTCCCGATGCTGAAGCCAATTACTGTGACAGTGGCGATTTTAAATACCATCTGGATTTGGAATGATTACTTATTACCATCACTTGTGATTAATGCAGATGGTATGCAGACGATCCCACTAAAAATGTTCTTCTTCTTCGGGGAATATACGAAGCAGTGGCATTTAGCGTTAGCAGGCTTAACGATTGCGATTGTACCGGTTATTATCGCGTACTTCTTCGCACAAAAACAAATCATCAAAGGGGTATCTGATGGTGCTGTAAAGTAAAGGAGTTTATGTATGGCGACAATTATAGACGTAGCAAAGGCAGCCAATGTGTCGCCGTCAACGGTGTCACGTGTTATTGCGGATCATCCGCGAATTAGTTTGAAAACGAAGCGGAAAGTTCGTGAGGTCATGAAGGACTTGGCGTATTATCCGAATATCCAGGCGCGTAATTTAGCGGCTAAAAAGACGATGATGCTTGGCGTTGTGATGGGGCATTCGGCGATGCTCGCATTCCAAAATCCATTCTTCCCCGAAGTCATTCGCGGTATTAGTGCTACAGCACATGCAAGGAAATATGGCTTATCGCTATCTACAGGGGGAACAGAACGTGAAATTTTAGATGAAGTGCGCGCGATGGTACAAAGTAAAAAGGTAGATGGTATTATTCTCCTTTATGCGAAAGACCAGGATCCGATTTTTGAATATTTACGAGCTGAAAATTTTCCATTTGTTGTCGTTGGCACACCACCGGAGCATCGGTTAGAAACGGACTATATTGATAATAATAATGTCGCGTTAGCAGAGGAGCTTGTCGATTATTTAATTGCTTTGGGCCATGAAGACATTGCTTTTGTTGGGGGTGACATTCATTATGGCGTGACGCGCGACCGTGTAAAAGGCTTTGAGCAAAGTTACGCGAAACATGGCTTAGAGGTAGATGCGGCGTATTATCAGCATAATACCGATCATGTTGAAGAAACCTTACTTAAATTAATGCAGCTTAAAAATCGACCAACAGCGATTTTGACACAGGATGATTTGATGGCCTATGAAATAATTACGCATTTAGAACGTCTAGCGATTCGTGTACCAGATGATGTATCGATTATTAGTATTAATAACCATGCCTTATCGAATTATATGCGACCCGCATTAACGACGGTGGAAATTCATATTTTTGAATTGGGTTATAAAGCAGCGGAATTTTTATGCCAACGCATTGAAAATCCGACAAAAAAGGCGCAACATGCTTTCGTTGAAACGAAGCTCATTGTGCGTGAATCTTGTGCAAAGAGGTGTTGAAATGCAAAAAACATGGTGGAAAGAAGCGGTATGCTATCAAGTGTATCCACGTAGTTTTCAAGATAGCAATCAGGACGGCATTGGTGATCTAAATGGGGTCACAAGACGTTTAGATTATTTGAAGGATTTAGGGATTGATGTCATTTGGTTGTCACCAATGTTCAAATCACCGAATGATGATAATGGCTATGATATTAGTGATTATCAGGCGATTATGGATGAATTTGGCACGATGGCGGATTTTGATGCCTTGCTTGAAGGGGTACATGCACGTGGCATGAAACTGATTTTGGATTTAGTTATTAATCATACGTCAGATGAGCATGAATGGTTTATTGAGTCACGCGCAAGTAAGGATAATCCAAAGCGGGATTGGTATGTGTGGCGTGATGGCAAAGACGGTGCGGAGCCAAATAACTGGGAAGGGATTTTTGATACACCTGCCTGGGAATATAATGAGGCAACGGATGATTATTACTTGCATATTTTTTCGAAAAAACAGCCCGATTTGAACTGGGAAAATGAAGAAGTGCGTCAGGCTCTTTTTGATATGGTTAATTGGTGGCTCGATAAAGGCATCGATGGCTTTCGTGTTGATGCTATTAGTCATATTAAAAAAGATCAAACATTTAAAAATGCACCAGCACTAAATGATGAACCATACGTCAAAGCATGGTCGCAGTATATGAATGTTGATGGCATTGCACCGTTTTTGATAGAACTTAATCAAAAAACTTTCCGAAAACATGATGTCATGACCGTTGGCGAGGCCAATGGGGTTGGTATCAAGGATATTGATGCGTGGGTGAATGAGGATAATGGCTACTTTAATATGATTTTTCAGTTTGAAACACTTGGTTTATGGAGTGTTGAAGAGCAGCACCTTGATGTCCTAGCATTAAAAGAAGGCCTAACAAAGTGGCAACATGCACTGGCAGATAGTGGATGGAATGCATTGTTTATTGAAAATCATGACCAGCCACGTGCCGTATCGACCTGGGGTAATGATACTACTTACTGGCGCGAGAGTGCAAAGGCGCTTGCAACGATGTACTTCTTTATGAAGGGCACACCATTTATTTATCAAGGGCAGGAAATTGGCATGACGAATGCAGCTTTTGATAATATTTCCGATTACCATGATATTCAAACGACGAATCAATATGAGCGCTTAATAGAAGCGGGAATGGATGAGCAGCAGGCGAAAGCCCGCGTATGGAAAACGAATCGTGGGAATTCACGTACGCCAATGCAGTGGGATGCGGAAATATATGGCGGTTTTTCAAAGCAACAACCATGGATTCCGATGAATGAAAACTATCGTGATATTAATGTCGCTACGCAAGAAAACGATTCGCAGTCGATATTACATTACTATAAAGACATCATTCGACTGCGAAAACGTGAGGAGGCACTTGTGTATGGACGCTATGATTTAGTATTAGCAGAGCATCCGCAAGTTTATGCTTATACACGTACATGGCAACAGGAACGCTGGTTAGTGTTAAGTAATTTGTCACCGCAAGCAGCTACGATAGAAGCGGTTGAAGGGATTGTCTATGATGCCGATCAGTTACAACTAGCAACCCATAAGGTAGCACATGACGTAACAGCAAAATTAACATTACAGCCATATGAGGCACGTATTTATAAAATTTTGAAGACAAATAGGATAAAATGATTGGCGAAATTTTTTACGAGAACTATCCTGGTGGCTCAGGGTTAATGTTAGGTGCAGTTTATGGTAAGATTGCTGGGGAAAATGCGGCAAAATATGTAGCGGCAGCCATGAAATTAAATTCTTAAAGTCATTCGGAGAAAGAG
Organism: Kurthia populi; assembly: GCF_042686175.1. Classification (NCBI taxonomy): domain Bacteria; kingdom Bacillati; phylum Bacillota; class Bacilli; order Caryophanales; family Caryophanaceae; genus Kurthia; species Kurthia populi. The sequence goes on from NZ_JBHUOR010000123.1 coordinate 18,166, forward strand.
ACTAGGTTCACGTCTAGTCTCTTTTTTTGGTAGATATGGTTAATACATGCGTTTTATCGTCTATTTCGGTATAGTGAAACTAATAGGAATGGAGGGCGATTATGTCAGAATTCAAACGCTTTATAAGCCGTACATGGAAAAATGCTAAAAAAGATATTAAAGCAGAGGCAAACCAGCAATTTAAAATTGACTTTGAAGGGCATCAAATAGTCGTCCAATCGACATTTGATTGCACCACATTAGTCGTTGATGATGAAGTTATTGATGAAAAATATCGACCAACAAAGTTAGGGAAATTACGTATAAGTGAAACGGTTAAGGGGCAAAAAGATGGTCTGGATGTGAAGGCGAAGGTCGGTGGTACGACAACGCTTGATTGTACATTTTATATAAATGGTAAAAAGATAATAAAACAAAAGCGTGAGATACAAATTTATGCGTGGAAGCATCGCACGAAAATTATTCCATTTTTAATAGAAACGTACGAAAAAAACGGGTCATTTGAAAATATTGTATTGCCAGATGATGACTATTATTTTTTAGAGGATGATGAACGCTTAGCACCTGGTGAATATTGTGATCGCTTATTTTCATTAGAGGAGCAAGGCTATGAGGACACATTTGCGAAGCGCTTAGTAAAAAAAGTTGATTGGCTGCTTGAAAAGCCAGCTGATAAAACGCGAAATGATATTTACGAAGCGGTTATGGACGATGATTTTCCGGAATATGCCTTTGCTTTTAAAGAACAGCTCGCACAATTAGAAGTAGACGAGGATGCACTTTATAAAGAGGCAAAATGGTTTATGGAGCATGCAGCGCATCGCTATGTCGTTGATTTTGCGTTGTTACTATTAGGGCGTACAACGGTTAAAAAAGATTTAGAAATGCTACGTGTAATTGGACGTCATGAGGAGTTTACCGCATTTGTGGCAGCAGCGATAATGGGGCATGGTGCTGAGGCGAATGAAATACTGTTTGATAGTATGAAGCATACAAAGAGCTACGGACAGCGTGCGGCGCTTATTTTACTAAATGAACCAATTACAGAAGAGATGCAGCAATGGCTATTATATGACATCCCACTTACAGATGATCTAGATGTTGTTACAGTGGCGATGATTGCACAAAAAAGTTCACTTGCAACGGCACTAAAGGCGGATGTCGTAAGTGAAGCTTTATTTGAACGTGCAACGGCTATACTTGTGCCATTAGTCGTTATCGAAGAACTTGCCGAGCTATATGATGAGTTACCAGATGCCTTACTTGATTATGTGCGCCATGCTAAAATGCATATTACGAGCTATGAACAAGTTCATCCACTTGCGAAAATGGCGCTATCATTTGCGGAGTATGACTGGGAAGAAGTATTTGAATCGTCAACTTGGCAGCCTGTGGAGAAAAACCTAGTGACATCAGGTATTCAATCTATTTTAACGAGTTCGAATTGGCAACCGAAAATTGATAAGGCATTTGCAGAGGGGCGTAACATGGCACAGGCCATCGATATTGCGCGTGCAAGTGGCTATGACTATATCCCACTCGTTTATAAAAAGATTGTGAATGGCAATTTCGAACCGTATTTATATGAAGCGCTAATTGTACAAGGGGATTATCGTCAATTTATTGCGGTTGTAGACTATGTAGAGCAGTTTGAACTGTCTCTGCTTAATCCGGTGGAGCGTGAATGCATTGAATTAGTGATTGATGCATTAGCATCACATGATGGTGTCGGTAAAACGTTAATGCATCATGCGCTACAGTTAGACGATGAGATGCTAGAATGGCGTGTACTGACGACATTTGATGTATGGAAGGTATCGAGCTATTTACCTGATTTTGAAGAAGATTTGAAAAAAATCGTGAAAAAATCGCCGGAACGTGAGCATCGTCGGTTCGCAAAACGCCTTTTAAAAGGGCATGATTAATTATATAGAAATAGCAAAAGAGGAAAAAAAGAGGACATACACAATTGTGTATGTCCTCTTTTTTTAGATGGACCTGGTGGGGATCGAACCCACAACCCCCTGATTAAGAGTCAGGTGCGCTAGCCAGTTGCGCCACAGATCCGAGAAATAGGAAGAACAATTAGTTAATGTTCCCTCGAACAATTAATAGTATAGCACGATGATTTTTGAATGCAAGGGTTTCAATCATAAAAATGGTGATTTAGTCAAGCTATTTTCCTTTATTTTATCGATAATATCTGTTGAAAATGCGTATTTTCTGTTTCCTACGTTGTGACGCTCATTTTTGTTAAATTGAAAAGAATAAATGTTTTTCGTTTGGTCATTACTGTGCTACGATAATATTAACGTTTGTATGTTGAAAGGAAGATTTTAAAATGAAATCACCATTTACTTTTGAGCACAGCGCTCCAAATAATGTGGAAAAAGGCAAGTTATATCCAGCAGTTTTTTTAATGCATGGTATGGGAAGTAATGAACAAGATTTACCACAATTATTACATGAGTTAAAAGATAATTGTCATATTTTTAGCTTACGTGGACCGGTTGTACAACCACCAGGTTATGCGTTTTTTACAGTAGAAGAGTTCGGTAAACCACATAAAGCAATTTTCGATAAAATTGTGGTGCATATTCGTGATTTTATTGAAGAAGTTGTACAAGAATACCCAGTCGATGCGACAAAATTATTCGTTATGGGCTTTAGCCAAGGTGGTATTTTAGCACAAACATTAGCACTTGTATTAGGTACAGAAAAATTAGCGGGTGCTGTGGCGTTAAGCGCGTATTTACCAGCGCATGTACGTGATGAATATTTCAAAAATGATGTAACGAATTTACCGATGTTAATTACACATGGCACGATGGATTATGTCTTGCCATATCAATGGGGAGAAGCATCACGTGACTTCTTTAAAGGACAAGGAGCGGATGTAACATTCGTTTCATTTGAAGATGGTCATGGGGTGACACCAGCGATTCAACAAGAAATTACACGTTTCTTTACAAAGCAATTTAACGCATAACATTACCGGGAAGATGGAAGCAAAAGCTTGCATCTTTCTTTTTTTTACAAATACTTGACAGCAACGGAAATATTGGTATAAGCTAAGAACAACTTATTCGAGCGGAAGGGTAGAAAGCCTTGAGAGCAAGGCTTCCCTTTAGCAGAGCATAGAATAGCAGAGCATAGTTGAGAGAAATTGAAGAGTAAGAGTAGTAGCAATTGGTCGTATGGATAGAGAGTCAGTGGCTGGTGGAAACTGATCATGCAAAATTGTGAATGGACTTATGAGAGCATTTGTGAACGATAGTAGCAAATGACGCATCATCCCCGTTAACGGATGCTGAGCAATCAGGCAAAGTGGAAGCGATATGCTTCAACTTGAGGTGGCAACGCGGTAGCAATCGTCCTCATGAAAGAGTTATTCTTTCGTGAGGGCTTTTTTTATTGCTTTTAGCCAATCAAATTTCTCACACTATCTCGAATATATTTTCGAATTTAATGTTTGAATATTTCGTTAATTATGAGAGGAGCCAAGTGTATGAAACAACTTATTACAAATGTACAGCAAGGACAGGATTTAACAGCAGAGGAAATGACGTTAGCGGCAACACAATTATTTGATGAGGGGACTCCACTAGAAGACATTGAAGCCTTTTTAATCGCCTTGTCACAAAAAGGAGAAACAGCAACCGAGCTTGCCGCACTGGCACAGGTCATGCAAGGACAGTCATTATCATTAAATGAAACGACGCAAAACTATTTAGATAATTGCGGAACAGGTGGCGACGGTATTGGGAGTTTTAATATTAGCACGACAGCGGCATTCGTTTTAGCAGCGGGTGATGTGTATGTTGCGAAACATGGTAATCGTAAAATTTCGAGTTTAGCAGGCAGTGCGGATACATTAGAGGAGCTTGGTATTCATGCAGACTTCACGACAGCAGAATTAAAGGAATTACTTGAAAATGAGCGTCTTGCGTTTATTTTCGCTCCAAAAGTTCATCCGAAATTAAAGCGAATCGGTCAAGTTCGCCAAAAGATTGGCAAGCCAACAATTTTCAATTTAGTTGGACCGCTCGCAAATCCAGTCGTATTAACAACGCAGTTTACAGGCATTAATCGACCCGATTTCGTAACAGACTATGCGCAGGTTATGCATTTATTAGGACGAGAACGCGGTGTTGTCGTTTGCGGTGCAGGTGGCTTAGATGAAGCCTCTCTTGCAGGAGAAAATCGCCTCGCTATTTTAGAGCACGGTCAAGTTCGTGAGGTGACGATTACACCGGAGGCACTTGGCTTAGAGGAACAGCCATTGTCTGCGATTAAGGGTGGCAATGGTAAGGAGAATGCACAAATCGTTTGTGATGTTTTACAAAATAAACAAGGTGCTTACTTAGATACCGTACTATTAAATGCCGGCATTGCCTTTTTCGCCTATGGCAGTGTCTCAACGATTGAAGAGGGCATTCATAAGGCGCGTAAAATTATCGCTTCAGGTGCAGCGTTTGAAAAATTGCAAGCCGTTGTAGCCTATAGCAAAGAACATGTGAAGGAGCCAGCCTAATGACAATTTTAACGAAAATTTTAGCTCAAAAAGAACGTGAGGTAGCCGCACTGAAGGAGCAGCCAAAGCCAGTAGTAACAGCGCGAAAACAGCGCCCCTCACTTTTAGAGGTATTTAAAAGCTCGACCGTACAAGTTATTTCAGAAGTAAAACGTGCATCACCATCAAAGGGTATTATTAACGATGGTATTGATCCGGTAGCGCAAGCATTGACGTATGAGGCAGCGGGCGCGGCATGTATTTCAGTATTAACAGATGAAACGTTTTTCAAAGGCTCCTTTGCAGATTTACAACAGGTTACAGAAGCGGTGGCTATTCCTGTGCTGTGTAAGGAATTTGTTATTGATGAAATCCAACTTGATTATGCCTATGCCAGTGGCGCTTCGGTTGTTTTGTTAATTGTGGCAGCACTTGAACAAGAAACATTAGCTCGCTTGTTCGCGTATGCAACGGAGCTTGGACTAGATGTACTTGTTGAAGTACATAACGAAGAGGAATTAACACGTGCTTTAGCGATTGATGCGCGTATTATTGGTGTCAACAATCGTAATTTAAAAACGTTTGAGGTCTCACTTGAGCATACAAAGGAGCTAGCTGCGAAGTTCCCATTTGATGAGGGACGTGTATTAGTAAGTGAAAGTGGTATGAAAACACCAGACGATGCGGCATTTGTGGCGGCAGTCGGTGCGAGTGCTATTTTAGTCGGAGAAACGCTTATGCGTAGTGGAGATGTTACAGCAACGTTGCAATCACTTCAAGTAATAAAGCCGGTGAATGTATGACAAAGGTGAAAATTTGCGGTCTACAGGAGCCTGAACATGTACGAGCAGCTGTAGAGGCAGGTGCCGATGCGATTGGCTTTGTATTTGCAAAAAGTAAACGGCAAGTAACTGTTGCACAAGCACAGCAATTAGCACAGCATATCCCGCGTAATGTATTAACAGTAGGGGTTTTCGTTGATGAAACGGTCGAGGTGATGCAGCAAATTGCCAAAACCGTACCATTAGACGTTATTCAGCTACATGGCCAGGAAACGAATGCCGTCATTCAGCAGCTTAGCTATCCAATAATTAAAGCCGTTGGCGTGCGCACAGCCGCTGATGTCGAGGCACTACAAGCATTTGAGTCAGACTATGTATTAGTGGATGCGCCGGTAGCGGGGAGCGGTGAAACATTCGATTGGAATCTTCTAACGACGCGCTATCCACAGCTGATTTTAGCAGGTGGTTTATCAATCGATAATATTGCAGAGGCTCTGACGTGTGTCGCCCCTTATATGGTTGATGTGTCGAGCGGTGTTGAAACAAATGGTGTGAAAGATACGGCGAAAATAAGCGCCTTTATAACAGCAGTAAAGAATGGAGAGAATGCATAATGACAACAACAGAGAAAAAAGGACGCTACGGTAAATTCGGTGGCCAGTTTGTACCAGAAACATTGATGACCGCTTTAGAGGAACTAGAGCAAGCGTTTGAAACAGCGAAGCAAGATCCTGCTTTTTATGAGGAGCTTAATTATTACTTAAAAGACTATGTTGGACGCGATAATCCCCTATACTTTGCGAAGCGCTTAACTGAAAAAGTAGGTGGCGCAAAAATTTACTTAAAACGAGAAGATTTAAATCATACAGGGGCGCATAAAATTAATAATGCGTTGGCACAGGCTTTACTAGCGATGCGTATGGGCAAAAAGAAAATCGTGGCAGAAACAGGTGCCGGCCAGCATGGTGTAGCGACAGCGACGGTATGTGCGCTGTTTGACTTAGAATGCATCGTCTTTATGGGTAAAGAGGATGTGCGTCGCCAAGCGCTAAATGTGTTCCGTATGGAATTACTTGGTGCGACGGTCGTATCAGTTGACCAAGGCTCAGGTACGCTAAAGGATGCGTGTAATGAAGCACTTCGTTACTGGGTTTCAAATGTTGAGGACACGCATTATATTTTAGGTTCGGCACTTGGACCGCATCCATTCCCAGCAATTGTCCGTGATTTCCAACGTGTCATTGGTGATGAAACACGTGCACAAATTTTAGAAAAAGAACAACGTCTACCCGATGCGGTTGTAGCATGTGTAGGTGGTGGGAGTAATGCGATTGGCATGTTTACGCCATTTGTAGATGATGCGGATGTGAAGCTATACGGCGTTGAAGCGGCAGGCAAGGGCATTCAATCGGGTGAGCATGCAGCGGCCTTTGCAGATTTAAAAGAGGGCGTTTTACACGGTGCCTATATGTATCTATTACAAGATGATGAAGGTTTTATCCAAGAGGCGTATTCGATTTCTGCAGGACTTGATTATCCAGCGGTTGGGCCTGAGCACTGCTTCTTACATGATTCTGGTCGCGTAACATATGATTCAGTTGATGATGACCAAGCGCTAGAAGGATTACAGTTATTATCACGCACAGAAGGTATCATTCCAGCGCTTGAAAGTAGTCACGCTATTTATTACGCAGCAAATTTAGCCAAAACAATGGCAAAAGATGAGATTTTAGTTATTTGTTTATCGGGCCGTGGCGATAAAGACGTCCAAACGGTTCAACAAGCACTGGAGGGGAAATAATGACAACACTACAGCAAGCAATTGAAGCGACAACAAGAGCGCATGATAAAGCATTTATCCCGTACATTATGGCTGGGGATGGCGGTTTAGACACGATTAAACAGCAAATTTTATTTTTACAGCAGCACGGGGCAACCGCGATTGAAGTCGGCATTCCATTTAGTGATCCTGTAGCGGATGGTCCGACGATTCAAGCAGCCGGCTTACGTGCACTAGAAGATGGCGCTAATTTACGTACTATTTTAGCAGAGATTGCGTCGTTTAAAGACGAAGTGCATATTCCACTTGTTGTCATGACATATTTAAATCCAATTATTCGCTATGGCATTGAAGCCTTTGTTGACGCTGCAGAAGCCGCGAATATTAAAGGCTTAATCATTCCAGATATGCCACTTGAAGAAGCGGATCTAGTAACAGATGCATTAGCAGGAAAAGACATTGCGCTTGTGCAGTTAATTTCGTTAACAAGTCCGGCAGCGCGTATTGAAAAATTAGCCGCTGCAGCACAGGGCTTTATTTATGCGGTGACCGTAAATGGCATTACAGGAACGAGAGATGGCTTTGATGAGGCATTACATGACCATTTAAGTGCGCTAAAACGTATAGCAACGATTCCGGTGCTTGCAGGCTTTGGTATTTCAACGCGTGAGCATGTAGAGGCGATGAATCGCTCGGTGGATGGAGTCATCGTTGGTAGTGCCATCGTAAAAGCATTTCATGAACAGCGCCTAGCGGATATTGAAGCGCTACTAAAAGCACCTGCTAATCAATAATAAATAAATCTTTTAGACTATTTTTTAGATGAAAAAACGCTTTTTTGTGATATAATACTTTTAAATTAAAAACTACTTTATAAATGAGTGTAAAAGATTTGGAGGTAAACCGCTTGATAAAACGATTCCTTTGGCAGTCTACAACATTGGCTTTTTTAATCGCTATGAGCTGTTTTTCGATAGCAGTACAGGCGGAGGAAGTACAGTATGAATCGAAGCAAGAAAGTGTACTATTTAAGAAAGAAAAAAAGACCTTCCAAGGAACAATTAATCAACAAGGCTATCAGCAACAAACGATTACACCCGTTGGTCCATATAAGGTAGACCCTATAAAAAAAGAAAAATGGATTTTTCAGCATAAGGGGCAAAATAAAGGGTATCTAGCGGCCAAAATCGCAAAATAAGATTTGCAGTCGGAAAAATGCGTATAAAAAAGAAGAAATCGTGCGTTGGCGCGATTTCTTCTTTTTTGTGAATCGTTTATTTTGCACGATAGCGTTTGACGGCATACGTAATCATCGGTGGCACACAAAGGTAGATGAAGAGCATACGGAATACTTGATACATCGTAATCATCGATACATCAGCATGTACCTCATGGCCGACAATACCCATTTGATCAATTCCACCAGGCGCTAAACTTAAAAAACCTGTAACAATCGAAGTGTTTTCGACTGCTGGCATGAAAAAGACCGCCATTAAAAATGCAACGGCAATTAACGCTAGGGCGCTCGCTACGCTGAGTGGGAGCATGACTTTTTTATGTGTTAAATGTTCCGGGTGCAGCATTAAGCCAATATGCGTGCCGACAATTAATTGACAGAGCATCATAAACCATTCAGGAATATCAAATGCAGGAATGCCTACGAAGACATTTAAAATAATGGTGACAACAATTGGCCCAAGCATGGTTGCTGCCGGGATACGCCAGCGTTTGAATAAACGGTAGGCGACAATGCAGGCGAAGATGTAAAGGACAACGAGTAGCCATATAGGAAGTGTCGTGCTCGTTCCTGTTGTTAGGCTTGGTAGTGTGCTAGTAGTTCCTTGCAGTGCAGGGATATGCACAATAAATGGTACTAAAACGACGATTAAAATAACGCGAATCGTATGAAAGAAAGCGACAACCGTTAGATTAATACCTTTTAAATCTTCCGCGAGTGCTAAAATTTGTGTTAAACCACCTGGTACACTACTTGTTAGGGCGGTAGGATAATCTACTTTAGCGAATTTTGTAAGTAGCCATGAAAACAATAAACTAACGCTAAAAGTAAGTAATGTCACAAATGTCATCATCGGAATATGTGTATACATATTTTTTAAAATATCACCAGTAAAGGCCGCACCAAGCGAGTAACCAATCGCAATTAAGCTATAATTACGCAAGGCTTTGGGCCAATAAAAGCGCCATTTTGTTACATGAGACAAGATTAAAACGGCGACCATCGGACCTAATAGGAAAGGCACCGGAATGTGTAAAAATTGAAATAGAAATGCGCCGACTAAACCGATGCATGCTGTGACAAGGAATGACACGGTATTATTCATAAAAAAACTCCTTTTTGCATCGTTACGTTCAGTATAGCAAAAAATGCGTATCGTACCGTGAATGATGTCCTAAAATTTAATGTGTTCGTGATACAATATGAATAATGATTTGGGAGGCGGGGGATGAACATGGTACAAATACCGATTATTTTTGAGGAGTCAAAAAGTGGACTACAATCGTTTAATTGCTTTGTAACAGAAAATAATGGCCAGCTCGTTTTAATAGATGGTGGTATTCCACATGATGCCTTTTTTCAGTATGCAGAGCAAATGCTCATGCAGCGTGGCTATGACTTTAGTGACTTAGATGCGATTTATTTAACGCATCATCACGAGGACCATGTCGGATTATTGCCGCTTATTTTAGCGAAGAAGCAGCTACCGGTTTATGTGCATGAAGAAGCCATTCCGCGCTTATTGTTTGATACGAATTTTTTATCGATGCGCATCGCTTTTTATGAGCAGTTTTATACACGTATGGATTGTCTTGCGGATGCTCGTCCACGTTTAGAAAAACAACGTGCGACGCTACAAAAAGCTTCTGAAAAACGCATCGAAGCGGATTATCGCGTGATTGCTGCCGGGGATAAATTAGGGCGCTTTGACATTATTGGCTTACCCGGTCATTCAACTGATTCAATCGGCTATTATGATGCACAGACACAGGAGTTGTATGCAGGGGATACGATTTTAAAAAATACATCGACCAATGCAATCATTGATCCACTTGTGACAGGGGAGTATATGCACGCGAACTTATTACAACGACAGTCACTAGAAACGATTAAGAATATGCCAATTCGACACTTATACGCAGGGCATCAGCCGATTTTTTCGAACGTCTCAGAAATCGCGACACAAAAAATAAGCCGTTTAAATGATAAAGCCCAGCACCTACTAACACTTTTAGAGCAACCGATGACCGGAAGACAGGCGACACAGGCATTTTATAATCGCTTGTATGAACGCCAATTTTCACTCGTATTATCTGAAATTGCAGGACAGTTGGATTATTTACAGCAGCAACAAAAGATTACGGCGACATTTGAAAATGGACTGTATGTATTTGAACGAAATGATTAAAAGATGAAAAAGCAGGAATTACGCATTGACGTGATTCCTGCTTTTTATTGTGGATACCGGGTTTACACTATTTACAGCATACTTAGTTTAATAAACAAAAGCTCGCTAGTCTATATAAAAAACCAAAAAAAAAAAAAAAAGTAATAAATTATAATAAGCTCCTTCCTCTTTTGCAACAGAGAATATCATGAATTAACGTTAGTTAACCATTGTTTTTATTTGATATTTAATGGTTATTAAAGGTTATCTATTTTTATATAAAATAATTAATGCTGTAAAAGAATGCGCTGATTATGCGCTTTAATTTACATGAATTTGGGAAACATTAAAGCACGTAACTAAAAGGAAGGGATATACAAATGATTCAATGATTAAATTAACTGGATTTTTTGAATAGCAATAGCGTAGTTTCTATATACAGTATAAGCTGTGAAGCAATACCATGATTTCAAACGTTGTATCGTTTATAAAATATGTAACTCAATGATTGATGTTGCCATAATAAACCACTTGTAGCTCGTCAATATAATAAATGACAATTGAAATAACCATTAAATTAGCATCTTAATAGCCGATAAAAAATGGGACATACATATTCGAGATTTGCTGGTGTCATCGTATGTGTCAAACAAATAAGTTGGTTTTAAAATAATAATATTATGTAAACAAAAAAGCATCGCTACGATAACTAGCAATGCTTTTTTTAATATTTAAAACATCGTTTGACCGCCGTTAATTGAAATTGTTTGGCCTAATATCCAAGACGACTCTTTACTAAGTAAAAAGGCAATGGCACTTGTCACATCAATGGGGGAGCCGAGGCGATTTGCTGCGTAGCTCTTTTTAACGGCTTGCAAAACGTCATCAGAAAATGCTAAATCTTGTTGGTCAATTAAGCCAAGAGACACCGCATTACAATGCACCTGGTCTCGTCCAACTTCCTTCGCGAGCGATTTAATAAAGCTAATAACACCACCACGTGCAGTTGCTGATACGATTAGTTTACGGTCGCCGGTACGTGCTGAATCGCCAACGATTGAAATAAATTTACCATATTTTCGCTTACGCATGGCAGGGATAAAGACATGTGCTAAATTTAAAGCTGCTATTAAATCAATGTCAATTTCACGCTGCCATTCATTTGGTGCGTAATCAAAAAAGGATTTCATCTGCGCATAGCCTGCATTATTAACAATCGCTGAAACATGGCCGAGCTCACTCGAAATTTCCTCATGCAATCGCACAACATCCTCATAGCTCGCTAAATCAGCTTGGAACATCCCACAACGTACATTTTGTGCGGTCAATTGCTCGAAAAGGTGCTGTGCTTTGTCAGCAGAGCGATGATAATGAATGGCCACAATATGACCCGATGCGGCTATTTTTTCAACGATGGCTTTGCCAATACGATCCGCTCCACCTGTTACTAAGATAACTTCATGCATCTAAGCACCTCCTATACCATCGCCAGGCCACCATTAACGGATAATGTTTGCCCTGTAATGTATTCTGCCTCATCCGACGCTAAAAACGCGACCGCATTGGCAATATCTTGTGGCTGTGCTAGGCGTCTAAAGGGAATCGCCTTAATCAACGCTTCCGTAATGCCTTGGTTATACTCACCGATTTAGCTGTTTACCGTTATAAATCGGTTCGCGGTAGGTGATAAACCACCGATCTTGCAGCGCATATTTTTCAACATGTCCTTTACCGGTTTTAAGCACGCGCAGTAATCCATCCGATTCACTAACATCCAGTAAAAATTTCCCCATCGCCTCGCCATGCTTTAGCGAATAAAGAGCTTCGGCTGCGTGATTAAACATCGTGATAATGCCTTCGTTGTTAACAGCAACGAGACCACTCGACATCGCATCGAAAATTGTATCGTAATGGTGCGTGCGAATTTGTTGCTGCTGTGCAACAGCTTGATAAAAATGCCGTTCATCAATATAGCCAAATGTTTTTGCTGGCTGCTCAATGATTAACAGTGTCGTATGAAGTGGAAAGGCTGTTGGAATCGATTCATGGTGAATAATCATAAAATCTTTTGCGACAAAGCGTGAAAAAAATTGGAGGTTATTCGGATTATCATCGAGGTTATAAATGCTAATTTAAACGTGTACATATAAAATCACTTAAAGATGTACAAATTTACCATTAAATGTAACATACTAGAACTTGAGGTGAATAGTATGTACATA
>NZ_JBHUOR010000124.1:0-31030 GCF_042686175.1 Kurthia populi
AAGCACTTTCATTGATCAACAATCGACCAAGAAAGTGCCTCAACTGGAATACCACACAGGATGCATTTGAATGTGAAGTGGTGCAGTTAATTTGACAATCTATCGATTATTAAAGCCGGCAAACCCATAGCTAAAGCCAATTAGATTTTGCTCATCATAGGCGCCAATGACGATGCCACCATTTTTAATCGCGGTGGCAGTTTGATGTGTTGGAATCGGTGACATGCCCCACACCTTTGACTCTACTTCACTGACACACTCCATCTCTTCCATCGTTTTTAATGGTTTATAGGTAATCATTTTACAAGCACTTCCTTTTGAATCGCCGCAAAGGTATTTAGCACTGTACGTGTTAAAATTTCGACACCTTGCTGCAGTTGGTTCGTATTAAATGTCATATTCGGATGATGTAGTCCCGGCTGTAAATCACAGCCAAGTCCAAGCATTGTTGCTTTAATTTGCGGGCGTTTCAATGTATAAAAGTGAAAATCCTCGCCACCTGGTGTCACAACAGGTGGTGCTAGATTTTCGGCACCTACTGTTTCAATAATTGCCTGTTGCATAAAGCTTTTCGCTTCCTCTGATACTTCCGCCGCGGCAATATTAGCATCAATTTGATAATGAATTGTCGCATGATATTTATGCTCCACACCCTCAATAATCGTCTTCAGCTGCGCCATTGCTTCGTCAATGCCTTCATTCGTTTGACTGCGGAGGTCGATACTAAACGTCGCTTTACCGGGAATAACATTCGCTGCATCCCCGCCTGCGTGAAAGGACGTTAATTTAATTGAGGTCGGAATCATCGGATCAATATGAATCGTTCGTAAGCCAATCGCTAAATCCGTACCAATTTCAATCGCGTTTTTCCCAAGATGAGGTCGTGCGCCATGTGCCTCGACACCATGGATAACACCTGTAATGAGTCGCGCTGCACCATGATAAAGCGCTGGGCTATGTTGTCCATTTTTAAGTTCCTGAACTGGGCGCACATGCACACCATATAAATAATCGATTGTATCGACGATGCCTTTTTCAACAAATGCTAACGCACCGGCTCCTTTTTCTTCAGCTGGCTGAAATAATACGCGAATCGTGCCATGCTCTGGCTGATGCTTTGTTTGAAGCGCCTTTAACGCACCAAGCGCCATCGTCATATGACCATCATGACCACATGAATGATTCGCCTGTAGCACACCATCTACCTCCTGCCATAGCGCATCAATGTCTGTGCGAAGCCCTACCACAGGTGAGCCACTACCTATATCAACATAAAGTCCGGTCAAATCATTGAAGGTAATTGGTTCTAGTCCCATTTCCTTTATATAAGATGCAATATATTGCGTTGTGCCAAATTCATGCCAACTCTTCTCAGGGTTGGCGTGTAAATAATTAAAAATGTGTTGTAACTCGGATGATAACGGTTGTGTTGTCATGACTCATCATCTCCATCTAAAAATAAGTTGCTGCTATCAACGGCATCGTATGCAGATTGATAGCTTTCATAAGCTGCTGGATCTTCAGCAGTCATCCCAATTACAAGAGTATTCATAAATGATAAAATGCTCGGCATCATATCAATGGTTGATTTACGACTAGATGTGAATGGGAAAATGGTATTCACATATCGCCGAATCGGCGCAAGTGGTGAATCTGTAATGCCGATAACATGTACGCCCTGTTTTTGAATGATTTTCGTCAAATCAATCGTTTGCTTATAGTAACGGTGGAATGAAAAGACGAGTAGCACATCGCGCTCATCCATTTGACTAATGGTATGGATAACGTCCTGTGCTTCTGGTCGAAGGAGTGTGACTTGCTGACGCACAACATTGAGTGTAAAGGCGCTCCATTCAGCAGCAGCATAGGATGAACGTAAGCCTAAAATATAAATATGACGGGCTGCATGTAATTTCTTTGATGCTTGCTTAAAGTCCTGATCATTAATTTGATACGCAAATTTTTGGAGGCGCTCCACATCTTGTAGCATCACAGCTGCTGAAAAATGCTCTTCTTCACGTAGTGCATTTGTTGCTAAATAGGTGCCAAGTGTACTGCCCTCTTTTGCCACCAAGGTCTTTTGCACGCGCTTTTGTAAATCGGTATAGCCACCAAGTTCGAGCTGATAGCAAAAGCGAATAATCGTCGTTTCACTGACACCGATCTGCTTGCCTACCTCCGAGGCCGCGTGCAGCGCAATCACATCCGGATGCTCTAAGACGTAGTGCGCAACAACCTTTTGACTTTTCGTTAGCTTTTCATAATGCTGTTGAATTAAATCTTGAAACATTGGCAGCGCCCCCCTTAATTAAAGTTTCAACTTCTTTTTTTATTATTTTGAAGTATGTACTTCATTTCGTATAAAAACTTTACCATTAATATATCGCGAATTCAATGATTTTTCTGAAAATTTCGTTCATTTCGACTATTTCGAGGTTTTTCGTTTCAAAAAGAAGCATTTTTCAGCATAATCCTTACGAAACCATTTCCTTCCAGCGAACGTTCTATCTACAATAAGGGGTGTTACGATGAACAATGCAAAGCGATGGCTCTATAGCTGTCTTACAATTATTTTTATCCAAATGATTGTTGTTCTTTTTTATCTCGTTGGTCTTTTAAGCCGCTTCCCTGACAGTATCGCGAGTATCGTCTGGCTCGTCGCCGGATTTCTTGGACTCATCGTAGGCTTTATAGTAGCAACCAAAAAAGGAATGCCTCGAGCGGTAGATTATTTGGCCTTTTCAATCATGATTGTCGGCGGCTTATTGGTTATTCTTTATGTAATAGCCATGTTTATCACAAGTATGTAAGCATCGAAAAAAGAGGCTTCGACATACGTGAAAAAACAACCACTCCTATGAGCATAAGAAAAACCGGAATCGCGCAGTAGCGCGGTTCCGGTTTTTCTTTGTAAAGGCTAAAAAAGGAAAATGACGTGTTTTGTCCCAGCCTCTTTTTTATTGTGAAGCTATAGAAATAAAGAATTTCGTCTCATTTTTAGTCTTTTTCTACATTTAGTTGATCACCCGTTTTCGCATCGAGTGTTACTTCTACTTCGTCTTTTGTATTTTCAAATTTCACTTGATATACGGCAGCCTTTTCATCGTCATCATAATCAAGTGACCAGCTTGTTGCCACTAAATCGCCCACTTCTGATACCTTACTTGCCTTATCAATTGCTTCTTCAGGTGTGATATACTCATCGCGCATTAGCTCCTGATAGTCATCACCCTTATCACGATTTTCTTCGTTCTTTTCAATAACATTATTATCTTCGCCAATTTCTACGCTATATTCTTTCTTATCATCAAAACCTTCAATATCATACGTAAATTGACGGTTACTTTCATCTAGCTCAATAGATGAAATTTTAGCACCTTTGTACGTTTCATCAAATGTAGCTAATGCCTCGTCTAGTGCTAATGGTGCATCCTTTACTGCACGTTTATCAACGACAGTAGATGAATTATCATCATTGTTATCGTCATTATCATTGCTGTCATTATTTGAATTAGTTGAAGATGTATTCTCTTTATCGGGAGATTCTACCGCTGTATTATCACCATCTGAAGTCGATTTATCATCATTCCCACATGCTGCTAACGTTAGCGCTAATACACTCGCCGTACCAAGTAGTTGCCATTTTTTCATTTCCTATCGCATCCTCTCTTCCGTGTTAGTTATTCTCTACCCGGTTTTAGGACATATAAAAATGAAAAATCTGACACATTTTACACCTTTTCATAATCAATGGTTACTACCTGTCGTGCCATGGCAGCATATAAATCGGTATATGTATCAAGGATGCGTGGTTTGTGGATTGGTACTTCAATGACATGAATCGGCACATCTAGACGCCTTAATTGTCGTAAATGTATAGCTGCAAGTCGCTTCATTTGTTTTTCAAATAATAATCCACGCGTTGTTATCATATGCACAGACTTATGAAGCCTTTTAGCCAATGTCACGCAATAATCCGCACAAAGTTCCCCACTTGCCTGACCCGGACGCATAATTAGAACGATGCGGTCATACGGTGCCATCATGCGCATTATTAAATCTGCATAGGCGGCAATACGCTCCGTGCAGTGAGCCGCGTCAAGTGAGCCAAACTGCCTCTCTGGCGCAGTGCAAAATAACATTTTTCCGCGTAAGCATTCGATATAATCTGGAATATTATCATACGGATGATGACATTGCTCCGTCTCCTCTAACGCTAATAATGCACGATAGTTTTGCGCCATATAGCTCGTTTTATGCAGTGAAATAAACTGCATATTCGGTAATTTCTGCGCTAAATGCTGCGCTACATGAAAGCCTGTATCACCAAGAAAAAAGTAACCAATTGCCATATTTCCAACCCCTAACGCCATTTTTTTCATTATAGCGCATCAAAATAAGGATAATTTTTACAGAAATTCAACAATTCTAATGAACTTGTCACAATTAATTCAATTTAAAATCCTTACGTGAATAATCTGTAAAATTCATATGATCCCATTCCTCTTGCTTTCCGTTCAAGCGGAATTTTAATGTTTTTAGCTTCGCCATATTCGCAAAAAAGGTTTTGCCAATGGCTTCACGTGTTTGAGTTGCTCCTGTAGAGCCCTGGAATAACGATGTTTTCATAACAGATGATTTAAAATTCAGCATGACTACTTTTTCATTTTTAGAGACACTATACGCTTTTACATATTGATTGTATTCTAAGTTTTTCAGTAAAAATTGTGTGAGTGAGCCATCGCGTTTATATACATAGGGCACTGACTCTCCTTTTGACACATGGTCATCTGTGTCAGAGAAATGATTGTACAGCACGACTGATTCTTCCTGAACTACATTTTTAGACGTCGCTGATTTAGACTGCGTTTCTGTCGTCGATTTAAGTGGTTGTGGCGCCGCATCCTCTGTCTGCTTATCGCCACAGGCAGCAAGTAATAGCGTCATCGCAAGTATAGTTGTGATTTTTTTCATAAAGCACCTCTTTTTCATATTTTTCCCATTATATCGTGAAAACGTTGCACCTGCTATAATAGATATGACAGAAACGGAAGTGTTTACATGATTTTAGAACAACGTGGGAGCACATGCGGCATTTATGCGTTTTTAAATGGTGTCCATGCGCTCCATCCTTTACATGCCCACACACAAGAAATTGATGAGGCCGTCATCACTCTTATTCGCGACACATCCTACGGCAAAAAAGGTGCAGCCGGTGAAACATTACTTGGGGAATTTTTCTCATGTGAAGCACTCGCTAGTTTTTTAAATCAGCATAGTCGTGTGCTTAGTCATGCACTTGAATTTCCATTGTATGAAGCAAAAATCATACCGATTACAGCGCTTGGTACATACGATGACGGCTTTTATATCGTGCCAGGCATTCGAAAGCACAAGTGGTATGAGCGCGAACGCAATGCCTCACTGCACTGGATGACGGCTTTAATAGATGGTCGCGTGCTCAATAGCGCCTATGCAACGGAGCAGCATATGACGCTGGCTGAGCTAGAAGCGTTTAATGATGCACTTTTAAACCGCCGCTTCTCATGGCCATTATGGCGTCGCCAAAATAGCTATGATTTATCTGATGAAGCGGTATCAGTGCCGACATCACGTGAAATGCGACAGCTTGAGCACGACATTCCTCATTTTTCTCGCCAGCTAACATTTGAACGAGGTAGCGTATTGTATGTGTCGAAGCACTAGCTTATTCGTTCATTAAAAAAGGAATCGTGCCAATGCACGACTCCTTTTTAGTCTCTTTTTTTAAACCGTTTGTTCAATAACATAGCCTGCAAGTGACACATTTACAAGGTTTGCTAATGTATCGCCAATTGGGCAATGCGCCTCGATATATGCAATAAATGCTTGTACCTGTTCATCTGAAGCAGTCGTTTGAAGATGGAATGTATAGCGAATATCAGAGAAGCCTGGACGTACATCTGATTTCCCTAAAAAGCCATCCGTATCAAAATCCCCTTCTAATTCGACCCAAAAATCTTGTAAATCAATGTCAAATTTTTTCGCATATGTACGTGCTACAATCGAATGACAAGCACCAAAAGCGCCTAGTAATACTTCGACTGGATTGGGGCCCTCATCTGTGCCACCTAGACGTTCGGGCTCATCGATAATTAACTTGTGTGAGCGTGCAGATACTTCTACACGATAATTGTCTTGTAAATGGGCTTGTGCCTTCACCGTTGTTTTTGCCATGCTGTAACTCCCTTTCAAATGCCTAGTATTATAGTAAGAATAGTTACATTTATAGTGTTTGTCAATATATTTTAAATCGTTTCAAAGACGACTGTCCCCATTTGTGAAACATCATAGCCACCAATTGCATGAATTTCTTGTTGAAACGCAGCATCATTTAAAATTTCCTGCACCGTCGAAATCAGTGCTTCATTGCCATCATTTTTCAGTAGCACAATATCATAGCTTTCCTCTATAATTGGCACAAAATCTACATCGACAAGACGCGCTGTTTTTTCGATGCCTAAGCCAACATCTGCCGCACCGCTTGCTACTGCTGATGCCACGCTAATATGGTCCTTCTCCTCTTGCCCATAGCCTGCCACCTGTGTCTGAGAAATGCCATGTGTGCGCAGTAGTTCATCAAGTAGCGTCCGAATACCCGAGCCCTTTTCACGATTGACGAGGCGCACATCCCCTTGTAAATCGGCAATGCTCGTAATATGGAGTGGGTTGCCCTTTGCTACATAAAAGCCCGCCTTTCGTGTCAAAAGACGCAGTAAAATATAGCGGTGGCTAACGAATACTTTACGAATATATGGTAAATTATAAGCCGTCGTATCACCATCATACATATGCAGACTCGCAATATCGCTATTGCCTTCATACATTGCAAGCAGACCATTAAAGCTGCCCTCACGCGAACGCAACACCTTATAGCCAAGACGCGCTTCAATATGCTTTCCTAAAATATCGAGCGCCATATCCTGTCCGCTAATGATAATGGTTTTTTGCTCCTGATTGCTGTTCATGCGATGCTTTGCGATATATACATCTAAGTCCTCTGATGCTAGGCGCATTTGACGCCCTACTTTGAACACTGGTAGCTCACCTTTTTTCACTAAATCATAAATTGTTAACTTGGATACTTTCAGTAATTGCGCTACTTCTTCGATTGTATACGATGTTTGATTTTGCATAAAAATCACCTTTTTTATATTTTTATTTTCTTTTTAATTATAACTAGTTATAATTAGTTATGTCTTGTTATAACTCATATACAGAAAGAGGCCTATAACAAATGAAAAAATCACGTACATTTATGACATCATTATTACTTGCAGGTAGCATTTTAGCTGGCTGTGGCCATAATGATGCAAAAACAACAGCAACTTCTACTGAACAAATCGAATTAACGATTTCTGCAGCAGCAAGTCTACAAGATGCTTTAACAGACCTTGCGAAAACGTATGAGGATGCACATAAGAACGTTAAAATTACGTATAATTTTGGCGGCTCCGGCGCGCTCCAACAACAAATTTCACAAGGCGCACCTGTTGATGTATTCTTCTCTGCTGCCGAAGATAAATTTGACACCCTAGTCGATGAGGGTGACATTGATAAAAAAGACGGGACCGATCTTTTAGCGAATGAACTTGTACTCGTAACGCCAACTGCAAATGACAAAAAAATTGACTCATTTGAAGATTTACCAAAAGCAGATAAAGTCGCGCTCGGTACACCCGACTCAGTTCCTGCTGGTCAGTATGGTATTGAAACCCTTAAATCAATTGACGTCTGGACAAAAATCAAAGCAAACATTGTCTATGCAAAAGATGTGCGTCAAGTATTAACGTATGCGGAGACGAGCAATGTTGATGCCGGAATCGTTTACAAAACTGATGCGCTTACAAGCGATAAAATAAAAATCGTCGCAACAGCGGACGAAAAATCACATACACCGATTATTTACCCTGTCGGCGTTTTAAAAAATAGCAAGCATTTTGACGAGGCCGATACATTTTATCGATTCCTACAATCAGATGACGCTATGAAAGTCTTTCAGGATTACGGATTTAAAGGAGCGAACTAATGATGCTAACCGATTTTTGGACGCCGATAAAACTATCCATTGAGATCTCACTCGTTGCGGGAACAATGGCGATTATTTTCGGTATTCTTATCGGTAAATTTATGGCAAAACGACGCTTTCGTGGAAAAATCATTCTCGAAACGGTGATGCTCTTACCACTTGTGCTCCCACCTACCGTTGTCGGCTTCTTGCTCATTATGATTTTTGGTCGCAACAGCATTGTCGGACAGGGCATTGAATGGTTTTTCGGACAACCGATTATGTTTACATGGTGGGCAGCGGTCCTTGCCTCGGCTATTGTCGCCTTTCCACTCATGTATCAAACCGTTAAGACGGGCTTTGAGGGCGTCGATGAAGATATTGAAAATGCAGCGCGAGTCGATGGCGCGTCTGAATGGAAAATCTTCTTCTACATTTCAATTCCTATGGCCTTTAAAGCGATTATTGCCGGTGGTATTTTATGTTATACGCGGGCGCTCGGTGAATTCGGTGCGACCTTAATGTTTGCTGGAAATTTACCGGGTAAAACACAAACGACACCACTAGCGATTTATACCGCAATTGATGGCGGTAATATGCAGCTTGCCTGGCTATGGGTCGGCGTCATGATTTTGATTTCCTTCGTCATGCTCCTTAGTGTGCATACGATTCAAAAATAAGAATGAAAATGAAATGAAAGAGGCTTTGACATACGTATAAAAACAACCGTTCATATGAGCATAAGAAAAACCGGAATCGCGTTGTAGCGCGGTTCCGGTTTTTCGTTGCGAACGCTAAAAAAAGGAACATGACGTGTTTTATTCCAGCCTCTTTTTTAACCCCCACTAATCGGAGGAATGAATGCAATGACATCGCCACTTTGTACGATTGTATGGTCCATCGCAAATTCCTCGTTCACGGCACTCATAACCGTTGAAAGCTCAAGTTGATAGCGGGCTTCAAGCCATGCTTTGACGTCCGAAACGCTCATCTTCTCCGCTTCGATGACAAGCTTCTCCTCGCCAACGGTTTCACGTAAATGCGCAAATAACAATACATTAATCATCCAATTCCTCCTTAGGCGCACCTGCTCGGTATGGTACATTTTCTAGCTGGTCGCCAATCCATTCCGTACCGTCTTCCCAGTGCTCTTTTTTCCAAATCGGCACAATTTGTTTAATGCGATCTATCGCAAATTCATTCGCTTCATAAGCGATTTTTCGGTGTGGCGATGATACCGCAATGACAACCGCAATATCGGTGATGTCAAGCTTACCAACACGATGGGTAATCGCTAGTTGTGCTTCCGGCCATTTTTCATGCATTTCACGCTCGATTTGCTCAAACATTTTAATGGCCATCGCGGGATAGGCCTCGTATTCAAGTGATACTGTCTTTTTGCCTTTTGTTAGCTCGCGGACTGTACCGATAAATACTGTAATCGCGCCTGCATTTCTGCTGACAACTTTTTGTGTGACGTCATCTACGACAAGTGGCTCACTGCTAATTTCAAAACGCGCTGTCATTTAACATCCTTCTTTCGTTACTAAAAATGATAGATATGCTGCCTCATCCTGCAGCGCAAAATGCGGAATTTTTTCACATAATGCTTGTGGAAACGTCGGCCAATAAATAGCCGCGACAATATTTGATAAGGTTAAAAGTTTCACATCTTCAGGCTCTTTAAGAAGCACAACCTTTTGATATGACTCAGTTTTATACCCTTCTACAATTATAAAATTAACCAAAAGCGCTTGTTCATATAAATGAATTAACTCATTTAATGCACATGTATTTTTGGCGAGTTGGAGCTGTACAACACCGTCCCCTTCAACGGCGGAAACTACAGCGCCTGCTTGTGCATGACGGGTGCTATCCTTCGTTAAATTCGAAGCGGGTGCACCGCCATGACCATGATGCTTAATCGAGCCAACACGCAGGCCCTTATTACATGCATAGGAAATCAGTTTTTCTGCAAGCGTTGTTTTGCCGCTATTTTGATAACCAACTATCTGTAAGACGGTACGATGTTGTCCCAAGGCCATGCACTTCCATTCGTATCTTCGAGTAGTAAGACATCAATCTGCATGCCCGCTTCATAGCCTCGCGTTCCACCGGGTAACACGATAAAGGCATTGGCATCCGCAAGTGACGACACCGCACTCGATTTATCAAAGCCAGATGGTGTCGCGACAAGCTTGCCGTCCGTCACAGTGACTGTACTACGAACGAAGCGCGTAAATGGATTCGGCTTTTTAAAATCCACGCCAAGTGTCGCTTTTTCACGACGTAGATGTGGCGCTTGACTCCCAAGCGCCGCTTTAATGAGCGGTTTTGTATACAATTCAAAGCCGACATAGCATGCAGATGGATTGCCAGATAAGCCAAATAAGAGCTGTCCGTCACACTGTGCAACCGTCGTCACACTACCGGGACGCTGTGCGACTTTGTTAAATAACACATCTGCACCAATTGCCTCATAAATTGCTGGTAAATAATCAAAGTCTCCAACCGATACACCGCCCGTTGTAATTAAACAGTCGACCTCCGCCATCGCTTTTTTAACGGCTTCAATACAGACGGCTAAATCATCACTTAACTTACCATAATATTTCGCCGTTGCGCCGGCACGTTCAATTTGTGCGAGCATCATATAGGCATTACTATTACGAATTTTTCCTGGTGCTAGTACTTCATGTGGCTCAAGCAACTCACTCCCTGTAGCAATGACGCCAATAACAGGCTTTACAAAAACGGGGACTTGCGCATAGCCAAATGTCGCAAGCAAGGCAGACACACCCGGATTAATATACGTGCCTTTTTTCACAAGTACCGCACCCTGCTTCACATCTTCGCCGCGGTAAGAAATATTCGTCCCTGCTGAAAATGCGCGCTTAATGGTCATATAGGTTTTACCGTCTGCCTCATATCCCTTTGTCAGTTCAAGCATGACGACTGCATCACAGCCAGCAGGAATCGGTGCGCCGGTCATAATACGCACTGCCTGCCCCGGTTCGACAAGCTCATCAAATACAAAGCCGGCACCAATGGTCCCAACGACCTCAAATGCGACCGGATTTTCAGCAGAAGCGGCCGCACTATCAATGGCACGAATCGCAAATCCATCATAGGGTGAACGATCAAATGCGGGCACATCCTGATCGGCCGCAATATCCTCTGCGACGTAGCGTCCGTAGCTCTCAGTAATGTCCACCTGCTCTACTTTTCCTTCTGTTGCATACTGCATGACGCGCTTCACCGCTTCGCCAACCGCGATTGGTGTTCTTTTTTCTAACATATTGTTCACTCCTTAGCCTAATAGACGATAATATAAATTTTTTGCATAGTGAATATCATGGGTCCCATGAATGAGCACACGTCCATCCTTAAAAATAACGATGCGTTGCTCCGCTAGCTGACATGATATTAAATACGGATTTTGTTGGACCGCCCCCTGACTTGCTAATGTGCTCGCAAGCGCCTCTAAATCATAATTTTTCGACTGTGCCGGACGGATTTGAACCGCATCACGCCCGCATAATACAGCACTTTTCGTTTGCTGTTCAAACGCTAAATACGGATAGCTCGGCGCTTCGCCACAGCTTTGACAAACGGGATTTTTTGCGGCCTGCATTTTCATTTCAAAATGCTGATTTTGCCATACATCAAATGTTAAAAAGGTGCCGCGTAGTGCCGCATAGTTATTCGTTAAAATTTTAAAAGCCTCTGCTACTTGGTAAGCCGCAACAATTTGAACTGCCGGACTAATAATGCCTACTGTATCACAGGTCATTCCTGTATTTGGCATCGCCTGTAGTAGACAATGCAGACAAGGTGTTGTGCCCGGTAAAATCGTATAAGTCGCGCCGTAACTACCAACACAAGAGCCATAAATCCATGGAATATGATGCTTTTGTGTTAAATCATTGATAATAAAGCGAATATCAAAATTATCGGTACCATCGATAACTAAATCGACGTCCGAGAGAAGCTCCGTCAATGTCTCGACATTGGCATCCCCGACGATGGCCTCTACTGCGACGTCGGCATTAATTGCTTGCAGTCGTTCTTTTGCAGCAATGGCCTTTGGTGTTTTTTCGCGTGCATGTTGCTCGGTATATAATTGCTGACGCTGTAAATTACTCCACTCCACATAGTCGCGGTCAATAATCGTAACACGTCCGACGCCCGCGCGCACAAGTGGCTCAGCCGTTGCACTACCAAGCGCCCCTGCGCCAACGATTAAAAGATGTTTTTGTTGTAAATGTTGCTGTCCTTCCACTCCAATGGGGGTAAAGAGTTGTTGACGAGAATAACGGTCATTCATGACAGCTACTTCCTTTCTTGTTTAATTTTGTTTGACGTACTGATTGTTAGCATTATAATATAAACATTGATTTTATGCCCGAAGGAGGCGATGATTCATGCATCCAACCCATGAACAGGAACGCGTACATGCCGCGATTTTAACGGTAAGCGATACGCGTACGACTGAAAACGATAAGGGTGGTCAAGCCATTTTGCACGCATTGAAGCAGGCAAATTTTGACGTAATTGATTATAAAATTTTAAAAGATGAGCTCGACGAACTGCTTGCACAGCTACGTATTTGGTGCAGTGATCCGTCGATTAATACGATTATATTGACCGGTGGCACTGGCTTTACGAAGCGTGATGTCACATATGATGCCGTCGTACAACTCGTTGATAAGGAAATGCCCGGTTTTGGCGAACTATTTCGCATACTAAGCTATGATGACATTGGACCAAAAGCGATGTTTAGCCGCGCCGTTGCTGGTGCTCATGCCGAAACAGCTATCTATGCCCTCCCCGGCTCAACGAATGCGGTCAAGCTTGGTATGGATAAACTCATCGTGCCAACTGTGCAACATTTTTTAGGCGAGCTAAAGCGCCGATGAATATTACCGGCGTCATTTTAGCTGGCGGAAAATCATCGCGCTACGGCAAGCCGAAGATGTTTGAACGCTTTAGGGGAAGGCCCTTATACAAGGTCGCGGTCGATGCCTTTGAAAAAAATGCACTCCCTGTCATCATTGCGACAAATGAGACGCTACTGCCACATTTCTCAGATGAAAACGTGACGTTTATTACCGAGCAAACACCGCATGAGGGCCCGCTTTATGCGTTCACTCATGTTATGGAGCAAGTCGAATCTGATTGGTATTTTGTCGTTGCGGCAGACATGCCCTTTATTGATGCCGCATTTATTGCGACACTTTGCCGCCAAATAACAGCAAACTGTGATGCAGTGATTCCGACGTCAAATGACAACTGGCAACCCCTCGCAGCACTCTATCATCGACGCGCACTTGAGCAAGCAAAACAGGCACTTTTTGATAATAAACGAAGTATGCGTGCGTTGCTTCATCAAGTCCGCGTATCATTCGTTGAAATGAATGATACGACAACATTTTTAAATATTAATGCCGTTGAGGACTGGCCTCAAGGCGATAAAGGAGATAACGAATGAGTGAATTTTCACATTGGAATGAAGATGGCCGTCCTAAGATGGTCGACATTTCCGATAAACAACCAACGAGCCGTACAGCCGTTGCGCGCAGTACGATTGCATTATCAACAGAGCTTTACGAAGCCATCGAGCAAGGCAACATCAAAAAAGGGGACCCGACACAAGTAGCACAAATTGCCGGCATTATGGGCGCGAAGAAAACCGCCGATATTATCCCGATGTGTCACCCGATTATGCTACAGGGGACAGATTTTACCTTTGCCTATGAACAAACGGCTGTAGGCTATGATCTGCACATCGAAGCAACTGTGAAATGTGACGGTAAAACAGGCGTTGAAATGGAAGCATTAACAGCTGTATCCATTGCCTCCCTTACGTTTTATGATATGTGTAAAGCTGTTGATAAATCGATGATTATCAAAAACACCTATCTCCTGAAAAAAACAGGTGGTAAAAGTGGTACATTTGTAAATGATAAAATCGATTAATGAAAAAGGAATCGCCAACTCGCGCGATTCCTTTTTTTTATGATTTAGCCGCTTTTTTTTGGAATGCGATATAGTAGGCAAGACCAACAAATACTGCCCCACCGACTGCATTTCCTAAGAAAGCAGGTACGACATTGTGTAAGAAATCGCCCCATGTAACATCTGCGCCTGCAAAAATACCCGCTGGAATCACGAACATATTTGCGACAACGTGCTGGAAGCCGATTGTCACGAAAGCCATTACTGGGAACCAAATGCCTAAAATTTTACCGATAAAGTCTTGTGCACCAAAGCATAACCATACTGCTAAACATACTAGCCAGTTACAGCCAATACCTGATACGAAAATTTGCATAAATGTGGCATCGACTTTCCCTTGTGCGATGGCCATTGTTTTTTCAGCAAATGCACCTTCTGTTAAGCCTAAATAATGGCCAAAGAAGTAAGCAATAAATAAGGCACCAAGTAAATTGGCTAATGTGACGAAGAACCAGTTACGAGCAAGCATTGCGAATGTAATTTTTTTCGCATAAAATGCCATTGGCACCGTCATCATATTACCGGTAATTAAGTCTGCCCCAGCAAGTAATACTAAAATAAGACCGATTGGGAATACTGCGGCGCCAATAAATGTCGCGAAGCTTCCCCATTCTGCTGGCATTGTGCCCATTACGCGAATATCTAATAAAAAGCCAAACGCAATAAATGCGCCCCCGAAAAAGCCTAAAATCAACATTTTTAACATGCTGCTTTGGACTTTGCTCACGCCGGTATTTGTTGCGATTTCTGTAATTTCCTCTGGTTTATAAAAAGCCATGTTACTCTCCCTTAATCAAAAAACTTACAACATGCTTAACCGCCGATATGTGACATTTCTATTTTTGCCTTTTTACGACGTTTAACTGTTTCTTCTGTACGCTCCTCTGAGTAACGGTCCGTACGCTGCTCCCAGACCGATGCAATTTTTGCACCGACTGCCGCATCGTCTAAGTCCGAACGCAGTAAGTCGCGTAAATCTGTGCCTTCTGTTGCGAAAAGACATGTATATAATTTTCCTTCCGCCGAAATACGCGCACGTGAACAATTACCACAAAATGAATCGGTTACAGATGAAATCACACCAATTTCTCCGCCGCCGTCCTCATAACGAAAACGTGACGCAACTTCACCACGATAATTAGGTGCAAGTGCCTTTACAGGAGAGAATTTTTGCACTTCGTCGATAATTTCCTTTTTCGAAAATACATCATCCAAGCGCCAACCATTTGAATTGCCAACGTCCATATATTCGATAAAGCGTAAAATATGCTGTTTTTCTTTAAAATAACGAGCCATCGGTAAAATATCCTCGATGTTTTTACCTTTTTGCACGACCATATTCATTTTTACGTAGAGTCCTGCTTCTGCCGCTGCCTCAATACCAGCAAGCACCGTTTTTACTTTGCCGCGATTGCCATTCATCGCTTGAAAACGCTCATCCTCTAGTGAGTCTAAGCTAATCGATACGCGGTCGAGTCCCGCTTCCTTTAGCGGCTTCGCATATTTTTTGAGTAACGAGCCATTTGTCGTCATCGCAATATCCTCGACACCTTCGACTGCACGAATCATGCGGACGAGCACAGGTAAATCACGACGCATTAACGGTTCGCCACCCGTAATACGAATTTTCTTTACACCAAATGACACGAAAATTCTCACAAGGCGTTCGATTTCCTCAAAGCTTAAAATTTTATCAGACGGTAAAAAAGCAAAGTCCGGGCCGAAAACCTCGGCTGGCATACAATAACTACAACGGAAATTACAACGGTCCGTTACCGAAATACGTAAATCACGTAATGGTCTTTTCAATTGATCATAAATGGGGTTCATCTTCACACCTCCTCCTTTTTGTTTTTATAAGTTCACACGTTTTGGATGCGTATAAATATTCAGCGATTCATTACGAATAAAGCCAATCGTCGTGATGCCTAATTGCTCCGCTAAGCTAAGTGCTAACTCAGTCGGTGCTGATTTAGATAACACGATTTCACAGCCGATTTTTGATACTTTCATTAAAATTTCAGATGAAATACGCCCGCTAAAGACGATAATTTTATCGTCCATCGAAATCTCGTGCTTCATGCAGTAACCATAAATTTTATCGAGCGCATTATGACGCCCAATATCCATACGGCTAACAATGATGCCATTTGCATCGCATAACGCGGCATTATGGACACCACCTGTTTCTTTAAAAGTGACGGCTTCTTGCTGCATCATACGCATCAGGCGATAGCAATCCTCAGGTGTCACCGTCACATGGACCTCATCCATTTGTTTCGCAGCTAACGCATCACTCGCAAAAACAAATCCTTGGCGACTCATGCCACAGCACGATGTAATATAGCGCTTATTTTGCACATCACGCGCATATGGATTTAGCTTTGTCGTTTCCACATGGACGACACCTTCTTTTTCCTGATACCATAGACGATCGATATCGGCATATGTGCGAATAATGCGCTCCGACGCTAAATAGCCGAGCACCATATCCTCGACATACTCCGGTGTGCAAACCATCGTCACAAATTCCTGTTGATTGATTTTGACGGTTACCGCATGTTCTGTAACAATCGTATCCTCGACTGCCTCATGCTGTGTCCCTCTCACGCGGATGATAGGACGCTTCACTTGTGTCTCCATAGGTATTCCCCCTACTCCTCAATCGTTTTCTCGAAAACAAAGACAGAAACCGCCATATCCTCTTCGATTTTGATGTCTGAAAATAAATGGAGTAATTTGGCATCCATTAATTCTTCCATGCCATCTGGCGTTGCCTGCGCATATAAATCTTGAATCATCGCCGTACGTGCCTCGTGCACCATTTTGGCGCCTTCTGTTGTCCCTGCGATAAATTTCTCTGTTGGTGTAATATTGCCGTAAAGCGTTGATACTGCTAGGTTTTCGACAAACACCGTGTGAATACGTTCGGGCCCTTTCCCAAATAAATCTTTGCGTAATTTACGAATAATCTCGTTAAATTCATGCACTTTTTTTGACATTTTTTAAGCTCCTTTCTGTGTTTTTTGTAACTACAGGGGATTTATGACCCTCACAGTTTGATAATGATAAAGCAAGTTTTTGAAAAATAAAAGCCTTATTTTAAATGATAATGATTATCATGTAATATTTTTTATAAAATTTCTTGTATCTTTGAAAAGCGCCATGTATACTAGAAAACGAATAAAAAATGGCGTTGAGATATTGCGCTTATACTTACTATACCCTTTCTAGCAATTGTTTTTTAAACTTTATGTAAGATTTTAGGTAGGTATGACCGTTATGTTTTGATGTTGTTTTTATGACTTAAAATTTAAAATGTCGGATTGGCTTTTTAAGCAAGTACTGCTAAAACTCTCATCCACCATGAAATAAAACTTATGCGTCTTTACGAATTCGCAGCAGTCTTTTTCGTGGTGGATTTTTTTGTTTTTACAGCAATTTTCCTATGAATCCTTATTTCCATCGACGATAAATAATGCGTTCATAGCAACTACAATTCAATTTTAAACTTGTTTGCGCCGATTGGTTTGGCTACATCACCCTTATAACAAGACACGCAAGTGCACGGGCATTTGTAAATGGGGCTGTCGTTTTCAAACTTATCACGCAAGAGAAGGAGGAATTTCTTTTGACGGAAATCAAAATCAATGGCGTTTCTTATGATGTAGCAGAGGGCGCTACGATCCTTGATACGATTAACGTAAATAATATCGAGCATCCACAAGTATGTCATGTCGAAGCGGTCGACCCGATTCGCACATGTGATACATGTATCGTTGAAATCGACGGCAAATTAGTCCGTTCATGTTCAACGAAGGCCACGGATGGTATGGACATTCAGCTTGCTTCACCAAAGGCGAAAGAAGCACAAACAGAAGCAATGGACCGCTTACTCGAGAACCATATGCTGTACTGTACAGTATGTGATAACAACAACGGAAACTGCACGTTACACAATACGGTCGATATGATGGGCATCGAACATCAAAAATATCCGTATACACCGAAAGTAGACCCAACCGAGGTCGATATGTCTCACCCATTTTACCGCTATGATCCAAACCAATGTATCGCCTGCGGTCAATGTGTCGAAGTATGTCAAAACCTCCAAGTGAACGAAACATTATCACTTGACTGGGAAGCTGAACGTCCACGCATTAAGTGGGATGACGGCGCAGCCATTAATGATTCATCATGTGTAAGCTGCGGCCAATGTGTCACAGTCTGTCCATGTAACGCCTTAATGGAAAAATCAATGCTTGGTCAAGCTGGCTTTATGACAGGTATGAAACAAGACATGTTAGACCCAATGATCGACCTTATTAAAGAGGTTGAGCCTGGGTATAGCGGAATCTTAGCCATTTCTGAAATTGAATCAGCTATGCGTAGCGAACGCACGAAGAAAACGAAAACCGTTTGTACTTTCTGCGGTGTGGGCTGTTCATTTGAAGTATGGACAAAGGGCCGTCATATTTTAAAAGTACAACCATCTGAAGGTCCGGTAAATGCTATTTCAACTTGTGTGAAAGGGAAATTTGGTTGGGACTTCGTTAACTCTGAAGACCGAATTACTACGCCATTGATTCGACAAGGCGACGAATTCGTTGAAGCAAGCTGGGATGAGGCTCTTGATTTAGTTGCTTCAAAACTTGGTGGCATTCAACAACAATTCGGCCCAGGTTCTGTCGGCTTCATTTCTTCTTCTAAAATTACTAATGAAGAAAACTACTTAATTCAAAAAATGGCACGTCAATTATTCAATACAAATGACGTCGACAACTGTTCACGTTATTGCCAGTCACCCGCAACAGATGGCTTAAGCCGTACAGTTGGTATCGGTGGCGACGCCGGTACGATTAAAGATATTGCCAAAGCAGGACTTGTCATTATCGTCGGGGCAAACCCAGCAGAAGGTCACCCGGTACTTGCAACACGTGTGAAACGTGCGCATAAATTACACGGTCAAAAACTTATTGTCGCGGATATTCGAAAAAATGAAATGGCTGAACGCTCAGACATTCATATTCGACCAAAACAAGGGACAGACCAAGTATGGCTAATGGCGGTTACAAAATATATGATCGACCAAGGCTGGCATGATGCGAAATTTATCGAAGA
The DNA here is from genome assembly GCF_042686175.1 of Kurthia populi. Taxonomy (NCBI): domain Bacteria; kingdom Bacillati; phylum Bacillota; class Bacilli; order Caryophanales; family Caryophanaceae; genus Kurthia; species Kurthia populi. Next base: position 19,187 of record NZ_JBHUOR010000124.1, read on the forward strand.
CAATGTCAATGATTACGAAGCATTTAAAGAAGTATTAGAGAAATACACGTTAGACTATGCATGTGAGGAAACAGGCATTGCCAAAGAAACCCTCATCAACATCGCCGAAATGATTCGTGATGCGGACGGCACGTGTATCCTTTGGGGTATGGGTGTAACGCAAAACACAGGTGGCTCGTATACATCTGCTGCAATCTCAAACTTATTACTAGCAACAGGTAACTATCGTCGACCAGGCGCAGGTGCTTACCCACTACGCGGGCACAATAATGTACAGGGTGCTTGTGATATGGGTACACTACCGAACCTACTACCTGGCTACCAAAAAGTAACAGATGACGCCGCTCGTGCGAAATTTGAAGAAGCCTATGGTGCCACAATTCCAGCAACGCCAGGTCGTACAAATCCAGAAATGCTGCAAGCTGTATCAGAAGGTAAAATGAAGGCTATGTATATCGTTGGTGAGGATATGGCACTTGTGGATGCGAACGCAAACCATGTAGATGAAGTATTATCTCAACTTGATTTCTGTGTCGTTGAAGATGTGTTCTTATCACGTACCGCACAATATGCAGACGTTATTTTACCAGCATCTCCTTCACTTGAAAAAGAGGGTACATTCACCAATACCGAGCGTCGTGTACAACGTTTATACGAAGTATTAACGCCACTCGGTGATTCTCGCCCTGACTGGCGCATCGTGCAAGATGTTGCCAATCGTCTTGGTGCTAACTGGCACTATGAACATCCAAGTGAAATTTATGCAGAAATGGCGAGCTTGTCTCCTGTTTTCGCACAAAATAACTACGATGTCATGGAAGGCTGGAATAGTTTCGTATGGGGTGACCCAATCTCCGGAGCGAATACACCACTATTATTCGTTGATGGCTTCAACTTCCCAGACAAAAAAGCGCGCTTTGCACTCAATGACTGGGCACCGCCAGTAGAATATGAATGCCAATATGACTGCCATATTAATAATGGTCGTATGCTTGAGCACTTCCATGAAGGAAATATGACCAACAAATCAACAGGTATTCAACTGAAAGTACCTGAAATCTTTGTTGAAATTTCACCTGAGCTTGCAAAAGAACGCGGTATTGAAACCGGTGCACTTTTACGCCTTGTATCCCCTTACGGCGCGCTAAAAGTACCAGCACTTATTACAGACCGCGTACAAGGAAATGAGTTATTCCTACCTATGAACTCAACAAGTAAAGAGTCATCTATTAACTTCTTAACGGGTTCACAAGGTGATGCTAATACGCAAACGCCGGCTTATAAGCAAACAAAAATCCGCGTTGAAGTATTGAAACGCAAAGGGAAAAATCCACTTCCAGCAACAAATCCGCGTAATAAAAAACGTCACCCGCAAAATGGGGTTGAAGTACAGCGTAAATGGGATCGCCCGGGCTACGTGCACTTAACGACGGAAAAAGAAGGAGTGTAACATATGGCTACTCCGATTACAAAGATTAAAAAAGAAGTACTAACAGATGAGCAAATCGCCGCTCAAAAATTAGAAGAACTCAAAACACTCGTAACCGATAACGAACAAGCGGTCGCGCAAATCTTTTCGATTATGGCGGAGCTAAACGATGTTGGTGCGCTTGAAGCGGTCACAAAAATGCTTCAAGCAAAAGAAGAAATTGCGCATATTGCTCTTGGTCAAATGACACGCGAACCCGTAACGAACATGATGAATGTGATGCTAGGTGCTGCAGGAGCGCTTACACAGATGGATGCTCAAATGGTCGCAAAATTAATGACAAGCTTAAACTCAGGTCTAGACGAAGCGAAAGTTGCTGTCGAAGCAGATGAAAAAATGAGCATTTTCAAGTTAATGAAAATCATGAATGACCCTGATGTCAATCGTGCAATGAACTTCGGCGTACACTTCTTAAAAGGCCTTGGTAAAGGATTAAACGAATAAGGAGCGAAACCGATGTTAACACAACAGAAAATCATCCATGCATTGAAAGATGTAGAGGACCCAGAACTACACAAAAGCGTCGTTGAACTAAATATGGTGCGTGACGTTCACATTGAAGGTACCCATGTCTCACTCACAATTGTCTTAACGATTCAAGGCTGTCCCCTAAAAGCCAAAATCAAACAAGACGTTGAAACCGCCATTCAAGCATTAGGTGCTACAGCCGTGACGTTACAATTTGGTTCAATGACAGACGAGGAGCGTAAGCAACTAACTGCCTCTCTCAAAAAAGAAAATACCACATCAGAAGGTATGCCTACGATGCTACGAGAAGATTCAGGCGTAACCTTTATCGCTGTCACAAGCGGAAAAGGTGGCGTCGGTAAATCAACTGTCACTATCAACCTTGCAGCCGCACTTGCACGCCAAGGCAAGCGCGTTGGGATTGTTGATGCAGACATTTATGGCTATAGCATTCCGACTATGATGAAAATTACCGAAAAGCCAACGATGATTGACCAGATGGCTGTCCCTGTCACAAAAGAGGGTGTCAAAGTCATGTCGATGGGCTTCTTCTCAAAAGATAATCAGCCCGTTATGTGGCGCGGTCCGATGTTGAACAAGTGGATCCGCAACTTCCTTGTCAACACACACTGGGGCGACCTAGATTATCTATTACTTGATTTACCACCAGGCACTGGTGATGTCGCAATTGATGTCGCAGCAATGATCCCCCAAGCCAAAGAAATCATTGTGACGACACCACACAACGCCGCATCTCATGTCGCCTCTCGCGCAGGTGTTATGGCACGTCATACGAAGCACGAAATTTTAGGTGTTGTCGAAAATATGGCGTTCTATGAAACATCAGACGGAGAACGCAACTATTTATTCGGGAAAGATGGCGGTAGCGCACTTGCAGGAGCGTTAGCCACAGAAGTCATCGCACAAATTCCATTTGCACAGCCCGAAGAAAATACAGGCTCATCCGTTTATGACGAAGATTCGGTGGTCGGCGAAGCATTTACGCATCTTGCCGAAGACATTATTCATATAAACTAACAGTTACATCCCTACTTCTATTATAAGATTTACCAAAAAAATTCATCTATCTATTGAACGTTAAAAAAGAGACGACCCTTTCGCTTGTTGCAGCAAGCAGAGGGTCGTCTCTTTCTCTTTAATAGCCGGCGCGCTTTAGCACCTGCATAAAATAAAAACGATACGTATTTTGCACAAACGTCTCAAGTGGTAAACCCACATCGAGCTGATACTTCGTGAAAATAAAGAAAAATCGCTTATCCCAATTTTCACGCAGCAAATCTCCCGCCTGCTGATTATATTTCGCTTCAAACTCTTCAATCAATGGCTCAATCATCGACACACAATGATTCTTTAAACCTTCAAGCGCTTCGATATCCTTATCGCGCTGAAAACGCATGAGCCAGTCCTTTATTTGTGCTTCTTCCATTAGATAAAACCGTCCTTTTTTTACGAGTTTCTTCTATTATATAGCACAAAAAATTCATCTAAAATTAGTCTACGCTTTTTGAGCGAGAAAGTCTAGCTATCACGCGGCACGCTTTCAAATGAATCGCATGAAATGAAATCATTCATTTAACATCACCAATTACCCTAAGAAGCGTCTTTTACATACGACTTATGAGAAAATATGTGTCACCTCTATGAGAATAAGCCTGCGTGATTAATAAGCATTTGTGCAGTGTGCGTATTATCGCAAATAATTATGAAAACTTTTCGTGATAGTTGCGAAAGTTTACACCAAAATTTCAATCAATACGTGCAAAAATTGCCCCTCAGAGCCTCATTATCGACCCATTTTATGCATTTTTCGGACGCAAATACGTCTTTTCAACAGTAGAAAATGGTGATCTAGCAGCGGAACGTTATTTTTCACACAAAATCGAAAGAATCGTCCTTTACGGCATCATTCACCGACAAAAAACACCCCTCGGAGATACAAAAAAGGCTGTTTTCACCCGATTTCGGGTCAAAATAAGCCTTTTTGATTGCTTAAAAATAATAATGATATGCGTTCTTGTTAATAAATAATTGTTTCTTTCTTCTTTTATAGAAGATAATTATGAATCTGCCTATTTTCTACATGTAAATAGACCTTGTTTGGCACTTATTCTAAAATATGTTGTAGCCAAAACACGCTTCCTGAGGTTTTCGTGATTTTTGAATCAGCTATTTGGCGAGAATCATTTTATACTGTTTGCGCCTCTAACACCGCATGTGCACGCTCTTTTAATTCAATAATAGTGTCTACCTCTGCTAACAAGCTTGCCATCGTCGCAAGCTCTTTATCACTAATCCCAACGAGTTCATCAAACATTTCAACCGACTCCTGTGAAATCTCAGAAATTTGATCCATCGCCACCGTGATTTGCTGTGAGCTTGATGACAATTCCTCAGTGCTCGCAGATGAGTTCATATTATTCTCCGCAATAATTTGCGTCGTTTCAACGATTTTATTAAACATCTCGACAATTTCTGAAATTTTATCGTTCGTAACCGCAAATTCCTCTGTCCCTTGCTGCATCGAATGGACAACGCGCTCTGTTTCATCTTGAATATTTTTAACAATATTCGATACCTCAAGCGCAGAATCACTCGATTGACCTGCTAGCTTGCGAACTTCATCTGCTACGACCGCAAAGCCCTTCCCATGCTCACCCGCACGTGCCGCTTCAATTGCCGCATTCAGCGCAAGTAGATTAATTTGCTCAGAAATTCCTGTAATGACCTTCACAATCATGCTAATTTCATTTGATTTGTCACCGAGCACTTTAATGCCATCAAATGTTGTTTGAATCGTTTGATTGAAATTCTCCATAATGCGAATCGATTCTTTTAATTTTTCATCGCCTTCTTTTGTTAATTGCAGTGTCGTATTTGACTGCTCTGAAATATCATTTGAACGAATTGATAGCTCACGAATCGCCTCATTAATATCCTTCATTGATTCCGTACTTTCCTCTGTTGAAATCAGTTGTGTACGCAAACCCTTACCAATCTCATCAATCGCCGCACGCACAATATCTGCCTTCTCGGTCGCATACTCACCCTGTTCTTTTAAATGTTCACTCTTACCATCAATCTCCTGTGTGAACTGTAAGAAACGTTCCTTTTCATCGGAAATATGCTTTGTTAACTGTTCGATGGCATTTGTTGCATCTACAGGCTCATTCGTCAATGATGCTATTTCCTGTAATGCCTGTGCATCTACCTGTGTCGATCTTTTTAGCGTTTGATACTTCAGCGCAAAATAAATCGTCGTGCCAAGTAACACAATCGTCAATACCAAAAAAAATACGCTCATTTTTCCGTTCTCCTTTATAAATCACATGTAATAATGTATGTACCATCCGTTACATCTGTATACTTAGTTGCTACAGCTTGCACGCTCATCATCCCTTTATTTAAGGGTTCACAATCTCTCCAGGGAAATTAACTGTCGCTAGCGCATTACGCACCTGCACAAACGAAATTTTTGATTTCGGCATTACCAAGCGTAGATTTTTAAAGCCTAATGTCGTATAGACCATCATCGTTTGTCCAAGCTCCGCAGCCACCTTACGAGGTAGTGGCGACTGCTCGGTCGCATCAACTACCAACGTATAATTGTACGCAGGCACCTGACCAATTAATGACGTCATATCCTCTAGATACTCTGGTACAACCTCATCACGAATAAATCCAAGAATTTGCACATGTACTTCATTTTTTTGCTCATAAATCGACATGCGATACCTCGGCTTCTCAGCGAAAACCATTTCTATTCCTCCTATCAAAATAGTATTATTATACCTATAACGCATTATTTTTTATAGTATAAATAATATACATTAAAATGTCGATAGTAGTTCCTTTGTTCTAATCAATTCTTTTAATAAAAACCCATTAATATGTAGAGGATAAGACGATAAAATCTCGTTAATTCATTATTTTCTTTTAATTTACTTATTTTCTAATTGAATGGTAAAAATACTTTTTGAGAAAATAATCATATTGTAGAATAAATTATGTTTTAAAGATACGTGAGGTTAATTATTATTCTAGAGATCCCAAGTTGATTCTTTTATAATAAGCTGAAGGAGTTTTGAGATGACAAACTATCACCTAAACGAACTACATGTATGTGGCAATTTAAGAGACCGAGACAAATTTCACATGATGCTTGCGGGCACACATACTATTCGAAAAAAACACTATATTAATAATTCAAAAGATAGCTTAGTAACAATTCGACAGGCGTATCCGAATGCAATCGTCTATACTCAAAAATATGGGCCCAATAGGTTAATTGTGGTTGAAACAAGAGAAACTATAGAAGATTTAAATTTTGCTACATTGTATAAAAGTGAGGATATTCATTTAGAAAAAGCAATCGGAGACACGACAACATCTGTTTATTTTTTTGAAGCACCTTATAGCCTAATTGAAGATTTAATCGAATCTATTTCACAACAATTCCCCACATTGTACTTTCAGTTATCTGTGGAGTTTGAAGATATGTTTATAACAGACTGTTATCAAAATGGCATACACCTAAACATATAAAAAGAGAGAAATCGTAATGCTACGACTTCTCTCTTTTTTTTATTATACACCGACTAAATAACGATAAATCGCCTCTGGAACAGGGGCTTCTAATTCAAATTTCAATGTCACATATGGTTTCATAACACCTTTGTGCATCAGTTGAATGTCCTCTGCACTTTCGACATCTGGTTTTGCCTTACCTAAATAGAAATAGTCGGTCCCTTCGCCACCTTCTTTTTTAATAAACACATCAATACGAAGGTCTGGACTGTGTAGTATTCTCTCTACCTGCTTTGAATTTACACGATTATTTGGACGTGTAAACCATTTTAGTGTAGAAGGGTTTAATAATTCGTCCTCATAAAGTGTCTCAGAGCTTAAGGAATCATCTTTATGGTACGTAATAAATAATGGACATGTATTTGTAGGCTCATCGATTTTATAGCCATACATTGTTGCCGACATATCACTACTCCAGTTCATTAAACGACAATAATCTTTACGTGAGTATTTCTCGCCGACTTTTAGCTGCTCATATGCATAGCGCGTTGATTTCTCGTTAGCGCAGGCAAAAATATCTTCTACATAACGGATAAATAAGTCATTTTTAAGTGCTACTTCAAATGAAGAAGTACGTGTGTACATATCTTCGTGTACCTCTAGCATTAAAGCATCTGCATATTTCGTTCGATTACTACTAACAAAGAAACTTAAATCAAGAAATCTTTCTACAGAAGTAATGGTTTCCTCGTCATAAGTAAGTTCATGTTGCTGCAGTAGCTCGATATACTGTGTTTTTGAGACAGTTGGTTGTGCTATTAATGCTTTCAATAAAAGAAGCTCATGCATACGCTTGCCATCCATTAATTCCTGTGATAAAAATGTCAGCATCGTATTTTGACTAGCTGGTAATGCAGCAAGGTCTTTATCCACATACATTAAGAATTCATGATAATTTGGGCGTTTCGTTAATAAAACTTCTGGATCTACTGAATGATGCTCGATAAATTCGATTAACATTGGTTGATGACCTAAGCGATTACTCAGCTGTTCAAACTGCGCCTTTAGCTCACGAATCGTAATTAATGTTTTTTGATTAATCGCTTCGAAAATACGATTTTTCGCAATTTCTTCAAAATGCACACTTGATACACCTTTAATATAAGCCATATCCATCGTATTACGGCGTAAATTATCCTTGTTGTACGTATTATCACCAGCAAGTGCCATCGGAATCATATAGTTATTTTTATAGTTGCCAATAAAGTCTAAAATCACAACATAATCTTTTGAATCATGCTTACGTAAGCCACGGCCAAGCTGTTGAATAAAGATAATACTTGATTGCGTTTGTCGCAGCATGACGATTTGATTGACTACCGGAATATCAATACCTTCATTAAATACATCGACCGTTAAAATATAATCGAGCTCACCCGCTTCTAATTGCTCAACGACCGCTTCACGAACATCCGTTGAATCTTCCCCAGTTAAAGGCATTGTTCGATAACCCCGTGCATTTAGCTTTTGCGATAATTGCTTCGCTTCCTCTTTACGACTACAGAAAATAAGGCCCTTTACTGCGTCTCCTGCATGGCCATAATATTCTACTTTCTCAATAACATGGTTCACACGCTCATCTAGCATTAATTGGTCAATTGACATATTCTCATCAATCACATAATCATCACGCTCAAAATCCGTTACACCAAAATAATGGAATGGGCAAAGCATTTCTTCCTCTAGCGCTTCTTGTAGACGAATTTCATAGGCAATATTGTAGTCAAACAGCTCAAAAATATTAAATTGGTCTGTTCGCTCTGGTGTGGCAGTCATCCCTAATAGAAAAGCCGGCTCAAAATAATCTAACAGGCGTAAATAAGAAGGAGCTCCCGCCTTATGTACTTCATCGATTAAAATATAATCAAATGCCTCACGGTCAAAACGCGCTAAATTTTCAGGCTTTGATAAGGTTTGAATTGTCGCAAATAAGTAGCGTGCATCTGTTTGCTGCGTGCTCCCAACAAATTTTCCGTAATCCGCTTTATCTCCACCAAGCACCTTTTGATAATCGCTCATAGCTTTCTCTAAAATCTGCTCGCGGTGTACGATAAAGAGCATTTTCTTCGGTGCATATTGGCGCACATCAAACGCCGATAAATACGTTTTCCCTGTGCCCGTTGCTGAGACGACTAATGCACGTTTTTCACCTGAATCACGAACCTGCTGAATCTGTGCGAGTGCCTGCGTCTGCATTTTATTTGGTGTAATCGTCACATAGCCTGCAGTTGGTTCTGTTTCAAATGATGCTGCAAGTGCCGCCTCTGCTACTTGACCAGGTAATAATGGGAATGGTGTCACCTGACGTTTTGGCATTGGTTTATACGTTTGACGATACATATCAATCCATTGCTGAGATAGCGGTGTGGCGTCTTTCCAAGCATGTTCAAATTGTTCATTAAAACGTTGAATCAAATCTCCCTGGCTCAGTGAATTCAATTTCACATTCCATTCGTAATTCGTTTTCAGAGCGGAATCTGTTAAATTGGAACTCCCAACAATTAGTGTTTCATAACTTCCTTGGTCAAAAATATACCCTTTCGCATGAAATCCAGGAATTGATGTCAAACGAACATCTACATTTGGAATTTTCATTAGCTCTTCAAAGGCTTTAGGGTTATTAAAGCCTAAATAAGTAGATGTTAAAATACGTCCTCGAACACCTTTTAATGCTAAATCCTGAAGTACAGATTTTAACATCACTAGCCCACTTGAAGTAATAAATGCCACTGAAATTGTGAATGAATGACATGTTGCAAGTTCCTGCAGTAAGGTTGGTAATACTTGTCCATTCGCATTATTACTTAATAATCTTGGCTGTAATCGCTCATTTGCAACAATTGCATCGTTCATAAATCCTTTTTCTAATGCCTCTACTAGCTGTTGTCTCGCTTCCATCAAATTCCCCCCTACTTAGTCAATTGCTCCACTGCCGGAATATCGGCGGCTGCCCATTCAAGTGCAAGCAACTCGATACGCTTCTTCCAAATCAATTGTGCATGTTCTTTCGCAATTGGTGCGCCCTCTGTAATTTTTGCCTTGTATGTTTCAAGACGTACAATCACGTTCTCATATTCGTACGTCGTATCTTCTACTTTATCGCCAACATCAATCACACAATCTAATTCTTCCATAATTTCACGCTTTAATGCCTGCTGTGGTGTTTCGCCCGCTTCAATTTTGCCACCAGGAAATTCCCATAAATTCGCTAATGACATACTAGGACTTCGTTGTGCACATAAAATCTGTTGCGCGTCATTTTCAATAACTGCTCCCACAACATGAACGGTTTTCTTCATTTCTTATCACCTCTACTTCTAGTATACGAGTTTTTGATGAAAAAAGAATGCTTCATTCTCCTAAAAATAAACAGTGTGCCACAAATGATACTTCAAAGCCCCTACTGTGTTTAACAAAAATCAAAACGGTCAATAGTATTACTAAAGGTGGTGTGTAAACATGCTATTTATCGTACAAGGAAAGGTTTTTCGCGAACGGTTGACGATGAAAAATATTTCACGGCTTGCATTTGCAGATTCGGAAGGGTTGGCGCTTGATAAGGTGATGAAAGGGCTTCCGGTGACTGTGCCTTATTTTGAGGGGATTGTGATGCCGACGTTTAAGGATATTCCGGGTATTACGAGCGAGGTGGCACTGCTGTGCTGGCATCGGCTGCATTTTAGTCGCTCGCTTGTTGAATTAGCGTATTACTTCCATCAGTTTGAGGAGCTTGAACAGCTTGTTTGTTTATCAAAGCAGGAATCCTGGGCGATTCGTGATCATTATGAGCAAATGGGCATTATTTTGACGCATGAGGAATGGTATTTGCCGAATTATAATCTATATGCGGCGCCAAGTGTGACGCTCACGGAGCATCGTCTACAACAATTTGCCAATCAAGTTGTCCATTTATTAAAGACGCGTGGGTGCACGGTTCAATCACTTGGTGGTACGGCGTGGAAAATTGATTGTCCTTATTTAATTGCTCCGCGAAAGCATTTTATCGTCTCGAGTCCTGAGGAGATGATTTTGACGTATGAAATTCTTATGAGCCAGACGCTAATGCCGATTAAGCCGGTGCTTCAAAAAACTGATAAGGCAGCGGAACTACTCGATGCTGAAGGAATTTGGTATGTCGATATACATGATGGCAGCATTGTCAGTGATGGGCGCTATATTTGGACGTAAAAAAAGAAGCCGAGGCGACGAATCGTCTAAGCTTTTTTTTCTATCTTGAATGTAGCAGAGGACGCCCACCTCAAAGAGCGTAGCGAGTAGGTGGGTGGTGAATGCTACAAGGCATTAAGTTTTGACTGTAAATCAGCTTGATTGTATAATCAGTATTATAAACATGAAAGGCTGATACAACAATGGTTTTAGATAGTAATAATCATTCAGTATTCTCATTGCACTATCACTTAGTTTTAGTCGTCAAATACCGAAAAAAAGTATTTAATGATGAGAAATCAAATTACGCAAAAGATATTTTTGAAAGAATAGGAAGCAACTATAACATATCTTTAGTAGAATGGCACCATGATAAAGACCATGTTCACATTTTATTTAAAGCACACCCTAATACCGAACTTTCAAAATTCATCAATGCATATAAATCAGCGAGTTCACGTCTAATAAAACGAGACTTTCCAGAAATCAAACAGCAATTATGGAAAGAAATGTTTTGGTCTAAAAGTTACTGTCTCATAACAACTGGCGGTGTATCGATAGAAACGATTAAAAAATATATTCAGTCTCAAGGACAAAATAATAAGTAGAAAGAGGTGATTGTCATGCCACATAAAGCCTACAAATTCCGACTCTACCCGAATAAAGACCAACGAGCATTGATTCATCAAACACATGGTCATTGCCGTTTTGTGTACAACTATTTCCTTGAACGTTGGAATACTTCTTATAAAGAAGAAGGAAAAGGGTTGGATCGTTCCATTATGTCCAAAATGCTCATGAAAATGAAGAAACAAGATGATACCGCTTGGTTACGTAATGTAGATAGTGTGGCATTACAAGCCTCTTATGAAAATTTAATGGATGCTTTTAAACGTTTTTTCAAAGGACCAAATAAGTATCCTCGTTTCAAAAGTAAAAAGAATCCGGTTCAAAGTTATACAACTAAGAATAGCCATAATTGCATTGCGATTGTCGGCAATCAAATGAAACTACCAAAATTAGGACTTGTAAAGTTTGTAAAATCGCGTGACATTGAAGGGCGTATTTTAAAGGCGACAATCAAATATAATGCGAGTGGTACGTTTTACGTGTCT